>JAPWUW010000213.1 GCA_028275325.1 Anaerolineae bacterium
ATGTCAAGCGCACCCTCCTGCCCTGCAAAAGTGGGGCCAACGAGCGGGGCGAGCCGGAGCGGCTTGCCCCTCCACAACCGCACCAGCGGCCAGGGCGCGCCGGCACCAGGAGCGGCGGGCGGGTGGGAGAGACAAGCCCCTCGCAAACCGCACCAGCGGCCAGGGTGCTTTGGCAAGGGGAGGCCATAACCTTTGCGGCGAGGACATTGGCGGCCACGTGCCACTGCGCAACGGGCTGCGCTTCCCGAAAGCGCCTGTCGCTGCCGAAGCACATTGGCTGCCCATGCGTCGCTCGAGGAACTGCCCCACCCGACCCCGTGGGGAGCGCCAAAGTGCGCTGGCTTTGAGCTTTGGCCAGGGCCATTCTACACTTTAGGCAAGCTTGGCGGAGGTGTGGCTTGCATGCCCAAGAGCGTCCTGATAGCGGGCTATTACGGCTTCGGCAACCTGGGGGATGAGGCGATCCTCACGGCCATCGTGCGGCGGCTGCGCGCGCACGAGCCCCACCTCTGGATCACGGTTGTGAGCGGGGGGTTTGCCCCCGTCGCGGAGGGGCTTGAGGAGGTGTATGTCCACGACTTGCCGGCGGTTGTGCGCGCTGCAGAGGCTGCTGACCTGCTTATCCTGGGCGGAGGTGGGCTGTTTTTCGACTACACGCCTGCCGGGGCGGATGGCATGCTGCGCCGCGGCTATACAGGGCTTGCCCTTTACGGTTCCTTGCCGCTCCTTGCGACTGCCCTTGGCAAGCCGATCTTCTTCTGGAACGTCGGTGTCGGCCCGCTTGCCGCGCCGCCGGCCCAGGAGCTGACGAGGCTTTGCTTTCTTCAGGCCGATGGCTTCACGGTGAGGGACGAGCCTTCCGCCGCTCTGCTGCGGGGCATCGGTGTGGACGTGGCTGGAGAGCAGATCCTGGCCGATGCGTCCTTTGACCTCGAGCCAGCGCCGGCTCACCGCGCGCGGGCGATCTTGGAGCAGGCAGGCTTTCCCCTGGATAGGCCAATGGTTGCCATCTGCCTGCGGGAATGGGCACAGGCCGGGTCGATGGCGCCGCCATGGGGGGAGATCGCTGCAGCTCTGGATGCATTTGCCGAAGAGGCTGGTGTTTCTTACCTCATGTTGCCCTTCCAGCAGCTGGATTCTCCCCTCGTGGGCGATCACCGCGCCCTGGAGGCAGTGCGGGAGAGGATGCGGCTGCGGCAGTTTGCGCACCTTCTGGCGCTCGAGCTCAAGCCTGCGGAGGCGGCAGCGCTGCTCGGGCAGTGCGAGCTTGTGGTGGGCATGCGCATGCACTCGCTCGTCCTCGCGGGCATCGCCGGCGTGCCCACAGTGCCTCTCGCGTATGACCCGAAGGTGGAGGCTGCGGCCGAGCAGCTGGGCCTTGAGCGTTTCTTGCTGAGCGTGGGCGAGGTGTCTGCTCAGGGGCTCCTTGAGAAGCTACGGGCGGCCTGGGCCTCAAGGGCAGCACTGGCGCAGGAGGTTCGCGCGCGTGCTGCTCGCTTGCAGGCACGCGCGGGCCTGGCGGTGAGTGCTGCCCTGCGGCTTCTTGCCGAGGGCAAGCGCAGGCCAGCAGGCCAAGAGGTAGAGGCGTTCGTGCATCGGCTTCTCATCACCCGCAGCCTGCAGCTCTTCGAGCTGGAAGGGGAGGCCTCATCGCTCGCGCGCACGGCTGAGGCGCTCAAGGAAGGCCTGGCGCAGCGCGATGAGCACATCGCGGAGCTCACGCGCAGGCTCGCCGAGGGCGCTGAGCTCATCGCCAGCCTGAGCGCGCAGAACGAGGAGAAGGCCCTGCGGCTCCAGGAGCTCGAGGCGGAGCGCGGTCGACAAGCTGTGAGGGCCCAGGAGCTCGAGGCAGAAAGGCAGAGGCTGGTCTCAGAGCTCCAGGAGCTCGAGGCGGAGCGCGGTCGACAAGCTGTGAGGGCCCAGGAGCTCGAGGCAGAAAGGCAGAGGCTGGCCAGAGAGCTCCACGGCCTGCAGGGGGAAAGAGACTCGCTCAAGGAGGTCGTGGCTTCGCTGCAGGCGCGGCTCTCTTGGAAGCGTTACCGGCTGGCGGATGCGGCTGTTTTGCCTCTGTGGCATCTATCTGTGGGGGCGAGCTCCTGCATCGGTGCAGCGAAGCGCTTGGCAAGGAGGGCGGCTGCAACGGCACTCCCGGCGTGGCTCAAAAGGCAGCTGAGGCGCCGGCTCCAGGACCGGGCCGCCAGGGAAGAGGCCACAGAGTGGGTGGGGCAGCTTGCCCACATCGTCCGCAGCAGCCGTGATGCCAGGGGCATCATCGTCTACCCGCCCACGGTGGATTGGGGCTTCATGTTCCAGCGGCCACAGCAGCTTGCGCGTGCCCTAGCGCGTGCCGGCTACCTCTACTTTTACTGCACCGATAACACTAGGGTCGACAAGGTTCAGGGTTTCCAGCAAGTAGCTGAGAACTTGTATGTTTGCCACGTGCCTTGGCAGACGTTTTGCTCGCTAAAGCGGCCCGTCGTTCTCGTGAGCTGGGCAGCTCACTGGCCCCTGGTGCAAGCGATGAAGGATGCCATAGTGGTCTACGACTGCCTGGACGACCTGGAGGTGGGTGGAGGCTACGTGAGCGAGCACGAGAACCTGTTGCAGCGGGCTGACATTGTGCTGGCCACCTCAGCTGCCCTTGTCGAGCACATTCGCCCCAAAAGGCCGGATGTTGTGTTCTGCCCCAATGCCGCAGACTACGACTTCTTCGCGGGGGCCCGGAGAGAAGGGCTCCTCCCGAGCGACCTGGAGCCAATAGTCCAAGCCGGGAAGCCGATCGCTGGCTACCACGGGGCGCTGGCAAAATGGTTCGACTATCGGCTGCTGGCCGCCGTCGCTGAGTTGATGCCGCACTTCAATTTCGTCTTGCTTGGGGTCGATTACGATGGGACGTTGGGCAGGAGCGGCGTCCTCGACCTTCCCAATGTGCGCTGGCTTGGCCTCAAGCCGTACGAGCAATTGCCCGACTACTTGCGCTGGTTCAACGTCGGGGTCATCCCGTTCCAGGTGAACAACATCACCGTTGCCACATCCCCAATAAAGCTCTGGGAGTACCTTGCAGCCGGCAAGCCTGTTGTGGCGAGCGACCTCCCCATGTGCCGTGGCCTCGATGGCGTCTGGGTCGCCAGGAGCGCGGGCGAATTTGCCCAGGCTATCGATCTGGCCTTAGCGGCTGCGAACGAGGATGGCTTTTTGGCGAAAATCGACGCAGTGGCCCGCGCCAACACATGGGAAGCCCGCGGACAGCAGATAATCGCCGCGCTCGAGGGGCTCAGACGCCGTGGGCAGTAGAGGCACGCTGGGTTCCTGCCGCGCCTTCAGGCTCGCGCAGCTCGCCCTCGCTATCGCCCTCCCGGTATACGTCGGGATTTCCTGGTGGTTGCGAGCGGGAGCAGGACTTGCCGACAATGGAGATTTTATGCGTGCGGCATCTGCCTTCAGTTCTGGGCCTGTGGGGTTTGCTGGTGGCTTCGTTGATGTTTATACCGACCAGGAAGCATATGCGCGGCGGTACTTCCGCTTCTACCTCCCGTACTGGCGCCTGGATTGGCCAGGTGGCCTCACCATCCCCCGACAATTTCGCAGCTCTGCCTTCTTGCTCTGGTACCCGGGCGTGCTCCTCAACATGCTGCTCTGGTCCAAGGAGGTACTCAACCTGGCAGTCGTCTCGCTGCCAGCGCGGCTGGCGCTGATAGCGTTTTATGCAGCGCTGCTTTGGTGGCTGAGGCGCGCAGCTTCTCCCGTCCAATCGCTGGGCCTCACAGCCATCGTAGGCCTGCCAGTGGCGTTGTTGCTCACCGCCGATGACTACGCGGACTACCTGAACTCGTTTTACTTCGAGTCAGCTGGCCTGGTGTTCGTTCCCTGGTTCCTCGCTGCGTTGCTTGGCGTTAGCCGCAGCAAAGCCCATAAGGCTGCTGCGCTGTGCCAGCTGCTCCTTGCTGCCCTGGCGGTCGGCTCGGCTAAAGCGGCTTGGGCGTACTGGCCGGTCGTTGCGGCACTCGGCTGCATCTTGGCCTGGCGGCGTGCGGGTCTCCCGAAGGGGAAGCGGTGGCTCCAGCTTCTGCTTGCGCCAGTTGCCCTTGTGCTCAGTGCCCTTTGCCTCCGGTTCCACGGCCCGACAGAGTACACGCTAACCATGAACTCCTATCACCGGCTTTTCAAGGGCCTAATCGCGCTTAGCAGCCACCCTGAACTGCAGCTAGAGCGCCTCGGGCTCCCGGAAGCGGCCAGGTGTGTGGGGAAGTCGCCCTGGTCTCCCGAAGGGCAAGAGTGCTTGGCTTTGGTGCAACCCTCACTCGGGCTGGCCAGCACCGCGAGGGTGATCCTGGGTGAACCTCTTGTTCTCCTGCGGGGGCTGCGGGCTATGGCGGGGCACATGCAGTTTTCGGGGCTAGAAAGCATCGGCCGCCTTCCTGAAAGGGATCCTCGCGCTTCACTCAGCGCTGGGCCAGCCGCGCTGTGGTGGGCAGCGAAGCGGAGCCTTTTCCCGCGCGGCGATTGGTTGTTTGTCACCCTGGCGTTGGGACTTGCACTCTCGTCCGCTAGCTACAGGTCTGCCGGCCCGAGGGGGCAGCTGGGGATGGCTGCTCTCGTGTGCCTCATCGCTATCCCGTTCGACATGCTAGCAGCTTTCCTGGGTGAAGGGCTGGCGGATGCGAGCAAACACCTCTTTCTGGCGAACTTGTGCTTCGACCTGGCGCTGATCGCGCTCCTTGGTTCCTTCTGGGTCTGGCTGGCGGCGATGGTTGAGAGCCACCTGCGGGCCAAGAAGGCTGTTTAGCTCCCGTGAGAAGCTCATCCCAGTGTGAGGCTCAAGCCAAGACGTGCTACCCACGGCCTTCGGCCGTGCCGCGCGCTGCTTGCGCCGTCCTGATGCTACGTTCCAACCCCGTCGCGCCAGACCCAAGGGTGGAGAGAGCAGCCCGGACGCTCTCCAAGGCGGGGTTTGCGGTGCGCGTGCTCGCGTGGGATCGAGGGTCTGATGGGCCCCGGCAGGAAGGCCTGC
>JAPWUW010000214.1 GCA_028275325.1 Anaerolineae bacterium
GACGGGGACGAGCTTGGCTTTTACCCGCCCATTGGCGGCGGCCAGTAACGCAAGCTTGTTTCGCCCGCGCAAGGGGGCGGCACAGTCACGTGTTGTGCTGCCCCCTTGCACCTTTATAGCCCTCTCAGGCGGGATACCTACGCGAGAGCGATGCCATCCTGCTCTATGATGGAGACGCGAGCTGCGAGGTACACTGGGCAAGCGTAACACTGAGTGAGGACCTGGCCTTCCGTATCTCTATCCCAGCAAGGCGCAGTGCGGCTGGCGCGCTGCTTGCAGACGTCCCCAAAGGGCGGTTGCCCCTGGACAACATCCTCGTAGCTCACCATGGCAAGCATGCGCCGCAGCCCTTCTTGGTTCAGCCCTTCCTCGTGGATGAGGTGCCGCAACACCCGCACCCATTCCAGGTCCGAATTCGAATAGAAGCGGCGGTTGTTCTTGCGGGCAGGCTTGATCAGCCCTGCCTGCTCGTAGAGACGAAGCGTGCGCGGGTGCAACTCAAGTAACTCTGCCGCCGTAGCAATGGTGTATAGCGGGCGAGAATCTTTGAGCGCCTCCTGCTTTACCTGAATCTTTGTTTGCTCCATCCTCACAACTCCAGAAAATACTAGATTGGCTAGCCTCTGCCTGCTGACCAGTGTATGCTCCTGGCACAGCACGCAGAAAGTATATTGAGGGCTCATAGCGTGGGCAAATACCGGAGGCTTGCGAGTTGTTCAGGGAACCGCGGCTGCTGTGGCCAGCACTCCGTACCGCAGCCCTCGCCGAGAAACCCGAAGGCAGGCGCGGCCCAGGCAACCCATGGCAGCAAGAACAATCGCGGCGCCGGCCACGAGCGTGTCCTCTCGGCCTGGAGGCAGGCCGGGGATGGCGGAGCGCTCACTCAGGGGGGTGAGGGCGACCGTGAGGGCGATCTCCTCAATGCGCTTTGCGGTGAGCCGATGCCCTTCCACCCGCCAGTGCGCTTCCTCGGGCAGGACGAGGTCGATGGCAGCCAAGGAGGTTATCGTCCCGCCAACGCCGACAAGCTGGCCCGGAAAATGCCGCGCTGGTGCGAATGCCTGCTCCATCGTTCCTTGGAGCTCCTCCACAAGGCTCGTGAGCTCGGGCCGTGAGCGCGGCTCCGCCCGAGCCGCACGCTGTCGGACGCAGCCAACTGGCAGGCTCGCCTGGAAGGCCGCTTGCGTTCCCGCAGGGCTTGCCACGAGCTCTGTGCTGCCGCCGCCAACATCCAGCACAAGCAGCGGCAAGTGGGCCAGGCCGGGGCCAGTGCGAACTCCAGCCAAAGAGAGGGCCGCTTCCTGCTCTGCCGTGAGAACTTGCACTCTGAGGTTCAGCCGCTCGTCCAGCTTTTCAAGGAGCTCTGAGGCATTGCGAGCTTCGCGCAGGGCTGCTGTGCCAACTGCAAAGACCGTCTGCGCGCCAAGCGAGAGGGCCTGCGCGTGAAACTGGCAGACGGCCTCTAGGGTGCGCTCGATTGCGGGCTGCGCGAGCAGGCCGTCGCCGCTCATGCCCTCTGCCAGCCGGGTGATGCTCACTGCTTCCTTCAAGGGCACGAGGGCGCGATTGTCCTCGACGGCCGCCACAAGAAGGAGGACAGAGTTGCTGCCGATGTCAATTGCAGCCAGGATCATGGCTCTATTGTCGCGCGGTGACGAGGAAGCCTGCACATTGGCCGCTTTGCGGATATTGGCCGCTGTCGGCAGGCTCTGACGTGCGCGGGAAGGAATGCGCCTCACCTGGAGGCGTAGGTGGGCTCTCGGCGCCCTGGCCGCCTCTCCCGCCAGTGAGCCAAAAAGTACTCGAGATCCCTTTCGAAAACACACCACTGCCCGGCCAGCCTGTGGCCGCGCAACTCCCCCTCGCTGATGAGGTAGCGCACAATCTCAGTTGTCGCCCCCAGGCGGCTGGCCGTTTCTGCCAGGGAAAGCAGCGTGCCGGTTTCCTGCGCCATTGCGAACTCCCGATCGCAGAGGCTCACACAACCGGAGACTCACCCCATAACAGAACGGTACTGGGCTTTGGGCACAGGCATAGCGCCTGCGATGCCAGCAAACTTGCTGTTGCAGGAAGCGTGCCAAGCGCCAGCCATTAGGCTCCTTCGCGTTTGCTCTCCCGGGCAGCAGAAGGCTGCAGATGCCGGGTGAGTCTGGTGCGCAGGCCGCGGGGAGCCCCCGAGCCTGCGCTCTTCTTGCCTGAGCAGGCGAGTGGGCTAGAATGGGGTTGGCGATGAGGCTCGCCGGCCCCTGTCGGGGGAAATGTGCTGTCGTGTGGCAGCTGATAGCCTCTGCCAGCTCCAGAGTATGCGGGCAGAGGCTTTATTGGTTTTGTGGAGCTGGTCATGGGCGAGAAGGGAAAGCACACCCCATACTACGAGCTGCTGGAGGCGCTGGAGAGTGGGTGCTGCGCGCTCTGCTACCTTGGGGAGCAGGCAGCCAGGCGGTATCTGCAGAGCCTTCTCTATGAGGGGGTGACGGACGTTGGCGTGCGCCAGCATGTGCGCGCCGCCAAGGGCTTTTGCCGGCGGCACGCCTGGCAGGCAAGGGCGGAGGGAGGTGCGCTGGGAATAGCGATCATGTACCGGGATGTAGTTGCGGATGTGCTGGCAGCGCTGGAGAGCGCCTGCTATGAGGCCGTGCCGGTGCGGCGGCGCCTGCGCGAGTGGGCAGATCGCAGCCTGCCAACGGCGGCAACGCGTGGCGTTGTCCAAGCCCTAGAGGGCAAAGAGCAGTGCCCAGTGTGTGCCGCGCAGCAGCGTGCGGAGGCCATGTACTGCGAGCTACTCCTCGAGCACATAGGCGATGAGGCTATTGCGCGTGCGCTGCAGAGAGGCCGAGGGCTGTGCCTCTCTCATTTGCGGCAGGTGCTTGCGCGCGTGCGCACCGAGGAGGCGTTCGAAGCCATCGTGTTGGCGGCGCGCAGTTCCTTTCGGAGGCTCCTGGGCGAACTCGAGGAGATGATTCGGCGTCATGACCACCGCTTCATCCAGGAGCTCGGGCCGTATGGAGATGCCTGGCTCAAAGCGCTGGCGCAGGTCTCTGGGGAAAGGGCAGGGAGCGAGAGTAGCCTGGGCTAGAGCTGCTGGATCCCGCTCCGGTAGACGTGGTAGGCGCGCGAGTAGCTGACGATGGCATCCAGGCAGGCGGCGGCATTTATGAAGGCCGCTGCCACCTGGCCAGTATAGCCGATGATCTTGGCGAAATCCCCCGGGGTCATCTGCAAGCGTGCCCTCATCGCCAGGGCGAGGAACACGACCAGGAACTGGCTGCCTACAAGAGCAGCCTCCCTTGCGTAAAGGTAAAACTGGCTCTTGGCCACCAACGAGATGAGAATGTGCTTGCGCACTCGCATGACCTCAAGAAAGCGGGAATGTGCGCTGGGGCGGGCGTGCTCGCTAATGGTGCGGATTGCAGCTCCGGAGAACTCGCTGCTCACAGCGTACTGAGAGTCCAGCAAGACCCGCAGCCTCCGGTTGAAGGCCACCGTCATGATGCCGGGGATTGTCAGGCTTGCCAGGTAGAAGAGCCCGAGAGAGCGATTGTAGCCTAGCAGGCTCCCCGCGACGATGGCGATCTTGATGATGACAGGAGTGAAGCTGCCGAGCACGTGGTAGGTGGCATTTGTGATGCCGCTCACGGCGTTGGCCGCGCGGGCCCAGGCTGCGCCAGCGCGCTCGGTGTCCATGCTTTCCTCGCGGCTGGAGACCTGCAGCACGAGCTCAACCATTTTGCTGAAGTCGGTTTCGTAGAACATCTTGTGCCGAAGCACGACGTTCGCGCGCAGAAGCAGGGGGTAAAAGAGGCTGGCAGCGAGGAAAAGCGGCACGATACTTCCGAGCTGGCCGGTCGCCAGACGGTCAATGAACTGGCCGAGGAGGCTCACCGGCCAGAGGGCCGCGAACTCCTGAAAGATCGTGACAAGGAAGATGGCAAGGCTGTACCAGCGATATTGCCAGATGAGCCGAGCTATATCCCAGGCGAACTGCCAACTTGAGCTCATCAGGAGCTGACGCTCTATGCCCGCCTTCAGGGATAGCTTCTTTCTTGCTGAGTGCCTCATTCGCCCACAATCTCCGCGTCAGCCGAAGCGGGCCTTCCTTGGGGCTCTAGCATTGAGGCAAAGGCAGCGCAAGTCAAGGGAGCACCTGTGACCGGGTGTGACCCGGAGGCTGCTTTTGCAGCGGGCACAGGCCCCTCGCATAATGGCGCCTGCGGTGTCGATCGCCAGTAAGGAGGAACAGCTCAATGGCGGGACCGGCAAAGAGGCTCCCGACCCGGCAGGAGGCCTGGGAGCTTGTGAAGGAATACGTCCAGAACCTGAACCTGCGGCGGCACATGCTGGCTGTCGAGGCGGCGATGCGCGCGTATGCGCGCCGCTTTGGGGAAGATGAGGAGTACTGGGGCACCATCGGCCTGGTGCACGATTTCGATTACGAGAAGCACCCGGCAATGGGCGGCGATGTGCCGGAGGAAGAGCGGCACTGCTTTGCCGGTGCGCGCATCCTGCGCGAGCGGGGCTGGCCCGAGGAGGCTGTGGAAGACGTTCTGTCCCACGCCGATTATGCTGGCGTTCCTCGCAACACGCTGCTGCGCCGAGCGCTCTATGCAGTCGATGAGCTGACGGGGCTCATCACTGCTGTGGCGCTGGTGCGGCCCTCGCGCTCGCTGCAAGATGTGACGGTGCAGTCGGTGCGCAAGAAGTGGAAGGACAAGGCCTTTGCGGCGGCAGTGGACCGAGCAGCGATCGAAAGAGGCGCGGCTGAACTCGGCATACCGTTGGACGAGCACATCGGGATAGTGCTCGCGGCCATGCAGGCCATAGCCTCAGAGCTTGGGCTTGCCGGGCAGCAGGAGTGAAGTGGCGCGCCCTCTGCCGCTTGCGCGGCCTGGCTTGGTCGGCCTGGGCTGAGGCCCTGCTAGTGTTTGGCGGCTGCCTCTTCGCGCTTGCGCCGCTTGGCTACCCTGGTTACATCCAGCCTCTGGCTGGCTTCCAGCCA
>JAPWUW010000215.1 GCA_028275325.1 Anaerolineae bacterium
GCGCTCAAGTTCCTCCCGATGATCGTTGCCGCTTTGGCCCTGATCCCGGCGCTCGTCCTTGCCGCGAGCGGGGCCACCATCACCGATGCGCCAGTGGCCATCACTAGTGGTACAGCTACCGCTCTGCAGGTGAACTTCTCGGCCCAGTGGGATGAGTCGGGCTCCCAGCTTGAGTTCTACGCTCGGCTCAAAAATCCAACGCCCGCGGCTTGGAATCTCATCGCGGGCCCCACAGAGCTCACCGGCTCGTCTGGCAGTTGGAGCGCCTCTGCCAATCTTGACACGTCGGGTGTCAGCCCTGGAGATGGCGAAGTGATTGAGCTGCTGGCGGTTGTGAGGGGTAGCGCGACCCCAACCCCCAGCGCGAGCGTGGCGGCCCAGTGGGAAGTTGTCGTCGACGACACCGAGCCGCAGGGCTATCTCGCAGCGCCGCTCCTCGATGATAATGACTTGCCATACGCCCGCCAGTTTGTGGCCTACGGCGTGGCAAAGGATCCGCAGCCAGAAGGAGGGCCAGCGATTTCCGGCATGGCAGCCATCAGCTTCCAGGCCTCCGGCAGCTTCTCCGGCATGGCCAATATCGAGCCCGATGAGCTCGGCCCGGCGACGATGAAGGCAGCAAAGGTCTACGACCTGCCCGCCTATGTTACGGGGCTGGCCCTTGAGGGCAGCCTGAAGGACGTGGTTGACAATAAGACAGATGCGGAATGCCTAATCGGCACGGAGAGCGCAGAAGGGTGCGACCCAGCAGACATCAGCGGTGTCAACGGGGCGCCGGCGTTTGACGACGTGGCGGCGGGCAGCTGGTACGAGCCCTACGTGCGCTACATGGCGGCCGCGAAGTACTTCAGCGGCTACGGGGGTAACAAGTTCGGCCCCAACGACCCTCTGCTGCGCGGCCAGCTCGCCAAGCTGCTGGTGATTGCGGCCGGCTACAGCGAAGACGATCTGCCGGACGAGCCCGGGAGCGCCGCCTGCGTCTTTGTCGACGTCGACCCCGATGCCTGGTACGCTGGCTGGGTGTGGCAGGCCTGCGAGCTCGGCCTCATGAAGGGCTACGGCAATTACCGCTTCGGCCCCAACGACCCTGTCACGCGCGGGCAGATCGCCCAGGCGCTCTACAACCTGTATCAGAGCGGGAATGCGCCTGACGGCAGTGTGCTTGGTGTGCCTGGTGCGGATGGTGCTGGGGCAATCCATGATTGGGGCTGGGTCCCCGAAGATGATGACGATGAGTTCGACCCGGACGCGCTGATTCTGCTCGGGCCGGAGCCGTTCACCGACGTGGCCGCGACTGACTACTACTATGAGGCCGTGAGCCAGCTCTACAACGTCGGCATCATCTCCGGCACGTCGGCCACCACCTACGAGCCGGCCCGCAACGTCACGCGCGCCGAGGCGGCGACGCTCCTCTACCGGGCCCTCGGCACCTACTACGGGATTAACGTGCCGGATTAACGTGCCGAGTAGTCCGTAGCGCGCTCTAGCGGGTGGGGTGCGTCCCCAGCATGCGCGAGGCCGGGCTTGTGCCCGGCCTCGCTTTGCTTCTACTGGCTTGCGCCCTGGTACTCGGCCGTGACGGCGGCGCTGGGGCCGAGCGCGCGCGCCCGGCCCCCATCCAGCCAGAGCGCCCGCTGGCACAGCTCCTGCACGAGCTGCATGTCGTGGCTCACGAGGACTATCGTCGTGCCGCCGCGCAGGAAGCCCTCCATCCGCTCCCGGCACTTGCGCCGGAAGGCCTCATCCCCAACGGCCAGGATCTCATCCACCAGGAGGATCTCCGGCTCCCAGGCTGTGGCCGTGGCGAAGGCAAGCCTGGCGACCATCCCCGTCGAGTAAGTGCGCAGCGGCGCATCGATGAAATCCCAGAGCTCCGCGAAGGAGACGATCCAATCCAGCCGCCGCGCCACCTCGGCGCGGGGGTGGCCAAGCAGCGTGCCGTTCAAGAAGACGTTCTCGCGGCCGGTGAGCTCACCGTGGAACCCAGCCCCCAGCTCCAGGAGCGGCGCCACGCGGCCGCGCACCCAGATGCGCCCCGCCGTGGGCCGCAAGACCCTGGCGATGACGCGCAGCAAGGTGCTCTTGCCGGAGCCGTTGCGCCCGATGATGCCGAAGCATTCCCCGCGCGCCACGCTGAAGGAGACATCCCGCAGCGCCCACACCTCGCGGAAGGCAAGCCGCCGCTGCAGCTGGCGGATGGCGTACTCCTTCAGGGAGCGGATCGGTTCCATGGGGATACGGAAGCGCACGGAGACGCCTTCGGCGCCGAGCACGGCCTCCGCTGCTTCCGCGCCAGCCTGGCGCGCCGCCGCTTGCAGTGTGTCCCCCCTGCTCATAGGCGGTAGACGAGCTTTTCGGCCTGGCTTGTGAATATGGCCCAGCCGGCAACGAGCGTGGCAAGGCTCACCACAGCCACGGCCCCCAGCGCCTGCGCCGAAGGCAGCCGGCCGTAGTAGATGGGCGCGCGAAACGCGGCGACAATGTGGTGCATGGGGTTGAGCTGCAGCCACAGCCGCATGGCCCCCGGCACAATCGCCTCCGGGTAGAATACGGGCGTGAGGAAATACCAGGCCGTGAGCAACACCTGGTACATATCCACTACGTCCGGGAAGATGGCGGCAAGCGACGAGAGGATAAGGCCGACGCCCGTGGCGAAGGCGGCCGCAAAGAAGAGCGCCACGGGCAGGAAGGCCATTGTCGCGTGCGGGCGGGCACCGGCGATGATCATTATGACAAGGAGCGGCACGAGAGCCAGGACAACGTTCACGAGCCCGGTGCCCACCGCCGAGATGGCAAACACAGTTCGGGGGATGTAGATGCGCGTCATGAGCTGGCCACCCCAGATGAACTGTTGCATGGCCATAGTCGTGCTCTGGGCGAAGAAGTTCCAGATGATGGCGCCAGAGAGAATGTAGACGGGGTAGGCCGGCAGCTCAAAGCGGAAAAGCTCCGAGAAGACGATCGTGAGGACGAGCATGCTGAGCAGCGGGTTTAGCATTGTCCAGGCGACGCCCAAAACGGAGCGCTTGTAGCGGATCTTGATATCGCGCAGGACAAGCTGGCGCACGAGATCTCGATACACCCAGAGCGCGGCGAGCTCCTCCAGGAAGGCAGGCGGCCGGTTAGCAGAATCGTACGCCTCGCCGCTATAGAGGCTAAAGCGCTGCCGGATAAAGCTCACGCCCACGATAAGCCCCTCCCCGGCCGGGCCCACTACAGGCCGCTGCTCAGGAGCACGCCCACTATGCGCTCGGCAGCGTGCCCGTCCCCGTACGGGTTGGTCGCTCTGGCCATGGCTGCGTACGCCCCCTGGTCGGCAAGAAGCTCTCTTGCGGCAGCGAAGATGGATTCGCTCTGCACGCCGACCAACCTGGCCACCCCGGCCTGGATCCCCTCAGGCCGCTCGGTCGTCTCCCGCATGACGAGGACGGGCTTGCCGAGCGCAGGCGCCTCTTCCTGCACGCCGCCAGAATCGGTGAGGATAAGGTAGGAGCGCATCATGAGCCAGATGAAATCTGGGTAGGGCAAGGGGTCTATGAGGTGAACGCGCTCCAGGCCCTGCAGGAGCCGGAAGACGGGCTCCCTCACGTGTGGGTTAAGGTGCACGGGGTAGACGATGCGCACATCGGGGAAGGCGCGGGCGATCTGCCGCAGGGCAAGGCAGATCTGCTCAAAGCCACTGCCAAAGCTCTCTCGCCTGTGGCCGGTGACGAGGATGAGCCGGCATTGCCCATCGGCCAGCTGCGCAAGCTCTTGGGGCGGCTGGTAGTGGCGCAGCTCCTGGGACATCCATTGCAGGGCATCCACGACGGTGTTGCCCGTCACGAAGATCCGCTCTGCGGCAAACCCCTCCCGGAGGAGGTTTTCCCTGGCCTGCTCCGTCGGGGCGAAGAGGAAATCGGCCAGCCGATCCGCAAGGGCCCGGTTCATCTCCTCGGGGAACGGGCTGTACTTGCAATGGGTGCGCAGCCCGGCCTCCACATGGGCGATCGGCAGGCGCTGGTAGAACGCGGCCAGGCTCGCCGCGAAGGCCGTTGTTGTATCGCCCTGGACGACGACGATATCGGGCCGCTCCCGTTGCAGCAGCCCCTCGAGGGAGCTCAACGTCGCGCAGGTGATATCCGTGAGGGTCTGGCCCGGCCGCATGATGTTGAGGTCGTAATCGGGCTGGAGCCCAAAGATGGTGAGGACCTGATCCAACATTTGCCGGTGCTGGCCGGTGCTGCACACAAGGCACTGCACCGAACTGCTCAGGCGCAACTGCCTGATGACCGGCGCAAGCTTGACGGCCTCCGGCCTGGTGCCAAGCACCACGAGCACGCGCATGGATCTTCCTGCTCCCAGAATGTGTAGCCCGCATTGGCGCTGCGCCGCAGCAGCAACCGATGCGGGCCGCGAGCCTGCGCTATAGAATAGCAGAAGGGGATCCGGCAAGCTAGCGACGGGGTGCGCTGCAGCTGGGGCGCACAGCCTGGCCAAAGGCAACCGGAACCAGGGTGAGGAGCCCAATGCAAGCGAAAAGCCTGGCCGGCGGAGGCCTATCTGCCGCATACTTCATCACGCGCCCTGACTTTGGCGGCGCCCAAGCCCACGTGCTTGCGCTCCTGCGCGCCGGTCAGGGGCGGCGAGAGCAGCACCTGGCCACCGGCTCCGAGGGGCCGCTCACGGAAGCAGCGCGGGCCATAGGGGTGCACACACACATCCTGCCGACCCTGGATAACCCGCTGCATCCGCTCCGTGATGCACAGGCCACCAGGGACGCCTACAGGCTGATCCGGCGGCTGCGCCCGGCCATCGTCCACGCCCACTCGTCCAAGGCCGGTCTGGTGGCTCGCCTTGCGGCGCGCCTGGCCGGTGTGCCAGCCATATTCACGGCTCATGGCTGGGCGTTCACGGAGGGGACGCCACGAGGGCGCCGTGCGGTCGCTTTGCTGGCAGAGCGCCTGGCCGCTCGCTGCTCGTCGCGCATCATCTGCGTCTCGCGTTACGACC
>JAPWUW010000216.1 GCA_028275325.1 Anaerolineae bacterium
GGGACCAGCGGCCCACCACCGGCGCGGCAGCCACGGGTAGAAACGGCAAAATGGATAGGGGTTACCGCGGCCAAAGCCAAAACCGCGGCCCCAGAAACCTCTCCCACCGCGGCGCGGCATCTCAGCACCTCTCAACCAAGGATTCTGCTGCGCTATATGCATGACGCACATATATGATAGCTGCGCCCCCCGCGCAGCGCAACTTCGGGTACTGTTGTTCCAGGTGGCCAACGCCGCTCGCAGCTATATAATCGCTCTCAGCCAGTGTTGCTCTGCTACCTGCTGAGTGCTGCTTCGGGGCCCGTTATTGCGGATACCAGGAGGGTGCCCGAAAGGGCAGGCCATGCCAGCCGCACTGGCCCACGCGCTCAACGGGAGGTGACCAGCCATGCGGGTCAAACGGGAATGTGGAAACCGGCTTGCCTTGCCGCTCGCGGTGCCCGGAGCTCTAATCCGGCTTGCTGCTTTGGCTATCCTCCTTGCCTCGTGTGCCCGCCCTTCGCCCTTGATTGAGGCCTCCCAGGTTCCAGAGCCCAAGACACCCGCGCTGCGGGCAACTGAAATTGTCTCCACACCGACGCAAGCGCCGGAGTCGCCTGCGCCAAGCCCACTGCCTCCCACCGCGACCCCTGCGAGCGTGCCAACACAGCCAGCAATTCCTGGAGAAAGGCTCGTCGATGACCCCGCCTTCGTGAGGCTCACTGCCTTGCCTAACCCTGGCCACCGCATGTGGTGGGCGACCGACTTCGTGCTCGAGGTGCAGGCAATGGACCCAGATGAGCCGGTTGTGGTCTCCTACCTGCTCACCGACCCGAGCGGCACGCCCGCAAACCCCACGGCCAGCATGGAGACAAAGGGGAACGATTTCGTCTCGGGTTGGGAACCAGGCAGCCAGTATTACTTCTACACGCAGGTGGGCAACCAGGCCCAGCCCGCGTATGCAGCTAATCCCCAGTACTTCCCGCTTCCGCACTACCGCACTTGTCTCATGGTGTTGGGCGGGCGCCGCTCCATGTACGCCGTCTTCTTGCGCGAGAACGATGCCCAGATCACCCGTGTCGTGCTCAAGGGAAGTCCATTCCAGGCACTGGACGTCCCGCGGCTGGGGTCAGTCACCTGGCAGGAGCAAGAAGGGCGGTTCGAGGTGCGGTCCTATGGTGGCCCGGTCGAGGTCGCGCTTTGGGTCAATGCGACCTACCAGCACGACGAGGTTGCCGGGTGGGGCAAGCCGGAGTACGCGGCCAACCCGAAGCACTACTACCTGGACCACCCAGCCGGCCGACCAAGCCTTGGCCTTTTCCTGCTGATGATTGCCCGCTACGACCGGCTGGGCCTCATCATAGGCAACGAGAGCGAGGGCAAGGTGACCGCCGTCGCCCTGGCCGGTTCGCATGCCTGGCAGCAGGAAAGGGTACCGAACCTTGCCGAGCTCACCGCACTCATCCCCAGGACACCAGGAGCCCCGGCAAAGGTTGAGGTGAGGGCGATTGGGAGCAGCCCAGTTGAGGTGTCGCACTTTGGGTTCGACAACAGCTGCTGGCAGTGGGAAGTAAACGGGGCCTTGCCCGAGTACGCCCCCAATCCGCAGTCGTTCGCGCTCAAGCATTATACTCCCGCCTTCCTCATGGTCAGCCGCTACGGCAAGGCCGGCATCTTCCTCTACAACGAGAACGACGGCCAGGTAGGGGTGCTCCCGGTAAGCCTTGGCGGCAGCTAGCAGGGTCATGCCGAGGCACTCGTCCAGGGCATACGTCTTCCGCAGAGGTGAGCCCTGTCGGTCGGCGCATTTCCACAAGGACTGCGCTTGCCGGGCCCAGCGCACCGTGGCCGCATGTGCACGGCTCAGGAGTCATGCCTCGCCCACGCGCTCACCCTGCAGCTTGGCTCCGCCCTTGGGGGCAGTTGGGCGGAGGAGTTTCTTCAGTGCTATAAACAAAGCCAACGTGCGTTGGCGCCCAAGATGCGGCAACAACAAGCTAGCGAGTCAGCCAAGAGAAGGTCTCATGTGGCACCCGGGCTCCAGAAGCGACCTCTGGCGGACGCTGCCTTTTCCCACACGCTCGGCATGAGCTCAGCATGCCGGTGCCACCGTACCTCGGCCACTTGAGTATCGATTCGGGAAACACCCCGCCCACGCGCCCCTCTTGGTGCCAGCGCGCCCGGGCGTCTCGTGCGCCGCCTGAGATTTGTTTCTCCCACCCGCCCGCCCTGGAGCTTGGCTCCTGTTTTCCAGCGGGCGGCCGGGAATACCTCCCAGACTGCGACAAAGGCCGCCGATGTGCTTTGGCAGCGACACATCCTCCACCGAGGGCGCCAAGCTTCCGACCAGCGCACCCCATTGCACAGCGCCGAACGCAGCGCAGCTCAACCTGGCAGGTACGGCAACGACGCTTAGCAGAAAACAACCGCGCACGTGTCATCTGGTTTAGATTCCTTGTGCGGCCGTCTCCGCCGCGCAAGTTTGCGTCCAGAGCTCGGGAGCTGGCCCTGTAAGTTGCAGGCCACTTACGGGGCCAGCTCCACAAGAAGCCTTCTCTCAACTGCCGGAGCTGGCTGAGCGTGCCTCCTCCTGGGCCGGGGCCAGGGACTCCGCTACCTTGAGCATTTCCTCCTCAGGAAGGGTGGAGAGGATCTTGATGCGCACATTGCCGATGCACCAGATAAGCTCGCGCCCGTCTGAGTAGGAGATCGTCTCAGCGCCCGATTCGACGCGGCTCTGCGGCTGCTCGCCCGTTGCCTGAGAGGCCTCAGGGGTGGGCGCGAGGGATACAAAGCTCACCTCCCCCTCCAGCCCGGCGCGCAGCAAGCCTTCTTGCCCGTTGACCTTTATCCTCTTGCCTTCTCCCTCGGGAAGACAGGCGTCTGATGGTGCAAGAACCAGCTCGTCGATCACGAGCAGCTGGTTGGTCCGCGCATTCCAGTAGGTGAGGCTTGCCGCCTGAGGGTTCATGCCCACAACCATCGCTTTGAACCCATCCGGCAGGTAAGTCGGTTGCCATGGCGTGAAGCCGACCTCGCCAGCAATGGAAACTTCCCCACCACCAGGCCCACTGAACCGGAACCACCGCATGAGCTTGCCGAACTCTGCCCGCACAGGCGGAGCGAACGCCACGAGGACAAGCGCAGCCAGCACAGCTGCAGCACTCACAAGAGACACAGCCTTTCTCATGATCACATCTCCTATCACCTTTTTGGGGATCAAGCTGGAAGCCAAGCGAGGCGTCTGCGCTCTGAACCTAAGCCAAGACCCGTCCCGCGCGAGCGCGGCTTGCAGCCTGCGCCATGCAGCCTGCGAGGGAGAGGCATATCTCGCCCTGCTTTCCAGGCAAGCGCGCAGGCGCTCTTGCAAAAACGCGGCTGCCTCAAGCTCCCTGCGACAGCTTTCGCATGTGGCGAGGTGGGCGGCCAACTGTGCTGCTTCCTTTGGCCCCAGTTCCTCATCAAGGTAGGCCACAAAACCCTTTCTTGCCTGAGAGCACCTCATTCCCGTCCTCCCTTCCGATCAGGCGAAAGCTCTGGGCCGAGCTCCTTGGCCAGTGCCGCGAGTGCTGCTGAAAGCCTGGATTTCACGGTGCCCACCGGGACCCTCAATAACCTAGCGATCTCGCTGTAGGGAAGATCCAGGTAATAGCGCAGGACTAGCACTGCTCGCAGCTTCTCGCTGAGTCTCTGCAGAGCTCTCCACATGTCCTCGTCCAGCCCAGCCTCGGCACTACTCTCGACAACCAGAGGCTCAAGCTCGGTAAGCTCTACCGTTGGCAGCTTCTTCTTCCGCCGCAAACTAAGGCACCGGTTTACAGTGAGCCGGTACAGCCAGGTCGTCAGCGCGCCCTTTGAGCTGTCAAAAGCCGCTGGGGAGCGGAAGACCTGCAGGAAAACCTCCTGCAAAACGTCCTCTGCCTCCTGCGCGTCAGCGAGGATGAGGTAGGCCGTCCTGTAGACAAGGCGCCCATACTGGTGGAAAAGCTCAGCAAAGGCCTCCTCATCGCCAGCACTGACACGAGCCAGAACGCTAGACCCCTCTTGATCGGGCATTCGCCTCCCCCAGCTTCCACAATACTATACGCCACCGCAGACCCTAAAGGTTCGGCCGCAAACTTTTCTTGCGCTGCCTTCACTGTCGTCCACCCAACCTGACTGACGGCCAAATCCGGCATCCTCACAAGCTGAAGCCAACCTCTGGCCAATATTTCTCTAAGGGCCGGTGGTCCGCGCGAGCATGGTCTGCACATCTGAGCATTGAACAGATGAGCGGGATTCAAAAAAGCGGCGTTGCGTCAGCCCGCGAGTCCAAACACAGAGTGCACAAGCCAAACAGGCCGACAACAGAGAAGATAGCCAGTACAGCCCAGACGGCAGCGCAAGGCGCAGCAGCCCTCTAATCTCCTGATCATGGCAGGGGGCAAGTGGTAAGACGTTCCAACCCGCAGCAATCGCGGCAGAGCCGCTTCGACTTTGGAGGCGGTAATGCCCTTAAGGCGAAAGCCAACTTGCGTTGGCCTCTCAGAGCAGCGGGCGGGAGCATTTCCCGAACGACCACTCTGGCGGCCAACGTGCGCTCGCGTCGACGAATACGCCAACAATAATGGGGCAACGAGTGTCACCAAGAAACAGTTTCAGGTAGTGCTTGGGTTTTGCGGTGGACCTTAGCGGTCGGCAAGCCAGCGGATGGGCGCGAATACCTCTCGAACGGCCAAAAACGGCTGCCACAGTCCCTCGGCAGTGCCACATGTTTCATCTGTGGCCGCGATTCTCACGGCCGGCGCATTGGGCCAGGTCGAAGGTAAAAGCTCGCGAAAGCCACACAGGTCGGCAACTACCGCCTACGAATCGAGCACCTCGCGCACCTTCCTGGCCAGCGCCGAGGCGGTGAAGGGCTTCTGCAGGAAGGCAACCCCCTCGTCAAGCACCCCGTGGTGCACGATGGCGTTGTCCGTGTAGCCCGATAGATACAGCACCC
>JAPWUW010000217.1 GCA_028275325.1 Anaerolineae bacterium
GCCGGGTGCGCGGAACCGCGCGGCAGCACGCACGCCGACCCCTGGTTGATCGAGACTGTCTTGCCAAACTCGTCAGCGGGAGGGTTAGCCGCCACGCCAATCTGCAAATCCGGCTTGTACTCGGCCACGATGGAAAGCTCCCAGGAGCCAGAGTAGCCCATGACGATCAATCCCTGGTTGAAGGGGTCGTTCTCCGTCGCCCACTCAGGCAGCGCGCCCCAGAACTCCTCTATCTTCTCTGTGCCGTACTTGTCGGCGTACTGCTTGAACCACTCAAAGGCCCGGATGTTTTCCTCCCTGTCGATGGTCATCTTCTCGTTCTGGGGATCGTACCAGTCGCCGCCAGCGAGCCATCCGATGAGGTCCAACCGATGCTTCCACGGGCAGAACCCGAAGCGCTCATAGCCCTTTTCCTTGTCGCCCTTTGTCGTCTTCTCCGCCATAATGTCAATCTCAGACCACTTCGCGGGCGCCTGCTTCGGGTCGAGCCCCACTTCCTCGAAGATCTGCTGGTTCCAGCGGAAGGCGTAAGTGCCGCTCTCAAAGGGCAGGGCGTACTGCTTGCCCCTATAGATGCACTCCTTCCAGGCAATGGGGAAATAGTCCTCCTCCTTGATGCGCGTGGAGGCGGCCACGTAGTCGTCCATCACCATGAGCGCATTCTGGAGCGCCCAAGCGGCCACCCCGCTGCGCCCTATCACCGCGCAGTCTGGCGGCGTGCCCGCGGATATCGCCGTGAGTAGCTTGGGGTTCAGGTCGCCCCATGGAACTATCAGCACCTCAACGAAGATCTTGTCTTGCTCCTTGTTGAAGTCGTCCACGATCTGTTGCTGAAACTCACCCCATCGGCCACCCCAGAAGTGCCAGTAGGAGATCTTCGTCGCCCCTGCGGGCGCAGGCGGTGCTGTCTTCTCCTCCACTGGGGCAGGCTGAGTGGCGGCCGCAGGCGGCTGGGTGGCCTGACCACCTGCGCAAGCGGCCAGAATCCCGCCACAAGTCATAAGCCCGGCCAACTCCAAGAAACGCCTCCTCGAAAAGTTGCCACTGGCCATGGAACCCTCCTTTCACCCCTTGGCCTGGGGTATTGGTATCGGCCAACAGGTGCTAGAGCCCTATGCCGGCTGCACCCGCTCGCCCGCCAGGATCGGACTTTCCTCGCTCAGCTTCCTTTCCAAGAGCTCCGCCACCTTCTGGCGCAAGTACCGAACCGACTGCTCATCCACAACAAACGAGACAGTCACAACCGGGCATTTCGCCACAGCGGCCACCGCCTCATGGGCTGTGTTCGTGTCCACAACGTAGTCCGCGCCCGCCAACAGTTCCTCGAGGCCACCATCCCGCCCGAGCAGGAAAGGCATGCACGAAACAAGGGGGTTGTAAGTGCGGACCTGATTCGTCAGGGTGTTGAGGGTCGTCTCCTCCGTGCAGACAACCACCACCCTGCTGCCTTGTGAAGCCCGCGCGATGCGCAGCAAGCTCTCTACCGCAGGTGGCGCATGCACACCGACAACCGGCAGGCTGGGCTCAGCACGAGCAATCGCCGAGTTCACAGCGGCGAGGTGGTAAAATGTGGTGACCACCAGGTCAATGCCACGGCAGGCCTGCCGCACATCCCGCAGGAAATCCGCAAGGATCATGCGCTGGAGCGGCTGGCCAATGCCCTCTTCAATGGCGCGCCCCAGCGTCTGCACGTCATACTGATTGCACTCGATAAAGAGGATGCTCACAAGCCCAGGCGTGTAAGTCGCCCGCAGTGCGCGCTCGAAGACGCTCCGTTGTTCTTCTGCCGAAAGGCCCATCAGCCGCGCCTGCCAGACGAGCCGCGCAAAGCGCTTCTCCAGCGCCATCAGCTCGCCCAGGCCATCGCTCTGCTCCCCAGCCGGGGCGCTGCAGACGTAAATCCCCTTCCCCCGGCGTGCCTCCACGTACCCGGCCCGCGCAAGATGCCTGTAAGCGCGAGCGACCGTATTCTTGTTCACGCCAAATTCGCGCGCCAGCTCCCGAACCGATGGCAGCGCCGAGCCGGGAGGATAATCCCCCCGGCGTATGCGAAACACTATGGCACTCTCAATCTCCTCGCTCAGCGCCAAGGCACTCCTTGCGACGCTGTCCCACCGTCCTAGGAATGAGGACAAGGCAATTATAGGGGCCGCGACCGCAGCGCGCAATTTCGTTGTCAGGTGCTGACGCGGTTAGCCAATTGGCAAGAAATGTGCTAATGTGGCTGCGAGACCGAGGTCGCTCGCATTTGCACTTTATGGGCAGGCGCGCAGGGGCCCCAAGGAGAGGTAAGGAGATGGTTCAGGCAAAGCAGGGAGATACGGTCAGGGTCCACTATGTGTGTCACGACGAGGATGGCGTGGTCGTGGACACCTCTTACGCACGCGAGGAGCCGATGGAGTTCACCATCGGGGAGGGGCAGGTGATCCCTGGTTTCGAGGAAGCAGTTATCGGTATGGGCCCTGGGGAGAGCCTTACCGTTGAGGTTCCCATGGAGCGCGCCTACGGCCCCCGCCGCCCGGAGCTCGTGATGGACGTGCCGCGCAGCAGCGTCCCACCCGACCTGGATCCAGAGGTGGGCCAGATCCTCCAGGTGCGGCTCACGACTGGGCAGGTCATGCTGGTTGTCGTCACTAACGTTACAGATGAGCTCGTCACCCTCGATGCTAACCATCCGCTGGCCGGCAAGAACCTCACCTTCGACATCGAGCTTGTGGAGATAGTGAGCTAACAGAGGGCAAGACAAAACGCGGGCGGGCAGACGATGCATCGTCTGCCCGCCCTGCCTCTCCCACCGAGGGCGCCAAGGCGTGGCAGAACCTCTCGTGGCGAGCCCCACTGAGTTCCCCAGCCTCTGCGCTCCTCAAGGAACCAAGAGAGGCCGTGCCCGCAAGAAGCGTAGCTGCGGCCCTCAGCCGCAGCGGGGGCCATGCCTTTCCCCGCGCGGTTTGGGCGCTCAAGTGCAGCAGGCGCGAAGTCACAGCCTAGCGAATCTCAGCTAGGAGCGCGCGCAGCTCAGCGAACTCCCCGGCGCAGGCGCAGCCCCGCTCGATGGCAGCGGTCAGTTCAGCCATGAAGCCGCGCAGGCGGCTGAGGTCTCGCAGAAGTTGAGGCAGAAGGTACGGCCGCTTCACTTCCTCGGCCAGCGCCATCATCGAGTCCAGGCGCTGCAGCCCCTGCCGCAGCGTACCTGCAGCCTCCTGCAATGCCTGCCGGTCGGCTTGCTCTACTGCATTTGCCGCTTTCTCCGCCGCTGCAATCATCGCCTCGTAGGCGCCAAAGGCTGCGAGGAATCGCTCGCACTCAAATGCATACTCATCTATCAGGTGTGCATCGGGGGCCTGGCCCCGCCCGGCAAGGAAAAGTGCCTTCGCCCGCTCGAGATTGGCCTTTACTCCACGGTATGTGGCCATCGCGCGCAGCTCGTCACGCCTCAGAGCCCGCAAGACGTTGCGCGGGTAGATCTCGCGAGCGCGCGAATAAGTGTGCCAGTAGTAGAGCAACACATCCAGCAAGCCGCGCACTACCGGGATGCTGCCGTAAGCCTGGTCAAGCTTCTGGAAGGGTTCAGCAGCATCAAACCCGGCTTTGCCGAGCAGCTTTTGCGCGTACCGGCTCTTGAACTGGTATAGATCCCCAGAGCTGGATTGGTTCCAGGCGTATTCGGCCAAGCAATGGTAGTTGCGGTCGAAGGCCGGGTCGAAAGTGCAATAGGCATCCGCCCCTTCCGCACCCACCCGATGCGCAAGCTGCAAGTGCGGGTAAATGTTGGCCGTGAGGTCCTCATAGAAAAGCCAGAACCAGTACCCCGCCATCGGCGTCGTCCACGCCCGTAGCCCAAGCTCCGCCTTAGGCACAAGCACGGGCTCGTTGTAGCGCCACCACTGCAGCACCACCTTCTCCTTCACACCGGCGCGCTCAAGTGCCTGCACAAATGCTGGGGTGAGCATGCCGCTGCGCTCGAGGTGGTCGTTCCACATGGTGATATGGTTCATGCCCTTGGCCGCAAGGTGCCCCACTGCCTTGAGCACGTACTCGGAAAGAAGCTCCTCGGGGCTGCGCCCTCGACAGTCTGGGCAGCAGCACCAGGGGCTCACTTCGGCCTCAGGGTTCTCCTCGTCCACCCCCCTTACGGGGTAGATCTCGTCAAGCCCCATGTGGAACCAGTCCACCCCATGCGGGCGCAGGTAGCGCTCGATGATACTATCCCACAGCGAATACAGCAGCTCATAAGTCCTGGGGTTGCTCAAGCAGTAGCCATAGCCTGTTGGGCGCCCGGCCTCGTCCTTGGCTGAAACCTCCGGGTACACGTGCGGGATGAGGGTCGTATGGCCGGGGCCGTTAAAGTGCGGCCGCACAGTCACATTGCGGCTCTTGGCATACGCCACCACCTCGCCGAAGAAATCCTCCGCGAACATGCGCGGCAGGTAAGTTAGAGCTTTCCATTCACCTTGCTTGGCCGAGTAATAGCGGATGGTCTTAGGCGTCTGCAGCTGCGGCCGATCGGGGAACGGCACCATCAGGAACTCAGTGCGCCTGCCCTCATACTGCACGCACCAGCAGCAGTAGACGCCCACACCCAGACTGTTCATCTTCAGGCCCGCCATGTAGTCTATAAGCTCCCGCCAGTCCTCGAGGCTCATGAGGTCGGGCCCCCACTTGGATTCGATGTAAAGGCCACGGTAACGGAAGTCCGGCCAGTCCACGATGCGCAGCCCCGGCACGCTGGCTCGCCCCGGCACGACAAGCTGCCGGAAAGTCTGCGCCGCGTAGAAAGTGCCAGCCGGTCCTCGCCCGACAAGGGCCGCCCCCTGAGCCCCCACCAGAATGCAGTACGCCTCCGGATTGTCGGGAAGCTCCGCCAATGCCTGGCAAACCGCAGGCAAGCCCTGCGCCGCCCGGCCCACGTATATGTTGCGGCTGCCCTCTCCGGCCGGCCCTATAGGAGCT
>JAPWUW010000077.1 GCA_028275325.1 Anaerolineae bacterium
GCAGCTGGGCGCTTTCAGCCACGGGGATTGGCCGCGTATGAAGAGGCTGCTATTGGGCAACGAGGCCATCGCCCTTGGGGCGTACCTGGCAGGAGCGCGCGCTGCCACGGGCTACCCGGGCACGCCGAGCACCGAAATCCTGGAGGCCTTTGCCCGCTACCCCGGGGTCTACGCGGAGTGGTCCCCAAACGAAAAGGTGGCGCTGGAGGTGGCCTTCGGGCTCTCCCTCGGCGGCAAGCGCGCGCTCGTGACGATGAAGCACGTGGGGCTGAACGTCGCCGCTGACCCCTTTTTCGCCATCGCCTACACCGGCGTGCACGCTGGTCTCGTGGTCGTCTCCGCGGATGACCCGGGCATGCACTCCTCACAGGGTGAGCAGGATAACCGCCACTATGCCCGCTTTGCCAAGGTGCCCTTGCTTGAGCCGGCGGATAGCCAGGAATGCTTCGATATGGTGCGCGTGGGCTTCCAGATAAGCGAGGCGCACGACACGCCCCTGCTCCTGCGGATCACCGGGCGGGTGGCGCACGCGCAATCCGTCGTGGACCTGCCCGAGGAAACGCCACAAGAAGAGGACAGGCGCGGGCCATTCCAGCCGGAGCCGGCCAAGTACGTGATGCTCCCCTCCTACGCCAGGGGCCGCCGCCTGGCGATGGAGCAAAGGCTTGCCCGGCTGGAAGCCCTGGCAGAAGAGAGCCCTCTCAACTGCATCACATGGCAGGATAGCGCGCTTGGCATCGTCGCCGATAGCGTCGCCTACCTTTACGCCCGTGAGGTCTTCCCCCGCGCCTCCTTCCTCAAGCTCGGCTTCCCGTACCCGTTCCCGCGCGCTCTCGTGCGCACGTTCGCGCGCAGCGTGCGGCTGCTCCTCGTCGTGGAGGAGCTGGATCCCTTCCTTGAGGAACAGGTGCGGCTCGCCCTGGAGAGTGAGGCACCGCCGATCCTCGGCAAGGAGGTCATGCCGGCAGTTGGAGAGCTCTCACCCGAGCTGCTTGCCCGGGCAGCGCGGCAGCACCCGCTCCTGCGAGAGCACGTATGGCCGGAAGCAGGCGAGGGCCGGCAGCCGCTGGGGCTGCCCCTGCCGCCAAGGCCGCCCGTGCTCTGCGCCGGCTGCCCGCACCGCGCCACCTTCGACGTCCTCGGACGGCTGGTGCGCACCAGAGAGGCCGGCCAGGAGCGCGTGATCGTCACGGGGGATATAGGCTGCTACACGCTGGGGGCGCTGCCGCCGCTTCTTGCCATGGACACCTGCACCTGCATGGGCGCAAGCATTGGCGCGGCGCTCGGGCTGGAGAAGGCGGGCCTGCACGGCCGCGTCATCGCCGTCATTGGGGATTCGACCTTCTACCACTCCGGCATCACCGGGCTTGTCGATGTCGTCTCCTCCGGCGCAGCGACGACCGTCATCATACTCGACAACGGCACCACGGCGATGACTGGCGGGAACCCGAACCCCGGCAGCGGCCAGAACCTCCGCGGCGAACCGGCCCCGCGCGTGGAACTGGAGCGGCTTTGCCGCGGCCTCGGCATCGAGGACGTGCGCGTGCTGGACGCCTGGGACCGGCAGGCGATTGAGGCGGCGCTGTGCCATGCCCTGAGCACCAACGCGCCGAGCGTGCTCATCATCCGGGGTCCCTGCCAGCGGATACTGCGGCGCACCCCGGAGGAAGCGGCAGTGGTGGAGGCCAGCCGTTGCACTGGCTGCCGCCGCTGCCTGCGGCTGGGGTGCCCTGCCCTCACCTTGGCGGATGGCAAGGCCCTTGTGCTCACAGAGCTGTGCGCCGCCTGCGGCCTCTGCGCCGGTGTGTGCCCCCGCGGGGCGATCCACCTCCGGCGCCGCGAGGAGGTGCCCGTGTGAGGAAGCTCGATTTCGTGCTCGTTGGCGTTGGCGGGCAGGGCATTCTCCTTGCCGGCGATATCCTCTGCCAGGTGGGCCTTGCAGCCGGCTACGACGTGAAGAAAGCGGATGTGCACGGCATGGCCCAGCGCGGCGGGAGCGTCATAAGCCATGTGCGCCTGGGCGCGAAGGTTTACTCCCCCCTGGTGAGCACTGGCTGTGCCGATTTCCTTGTCGCGCTGGAGAAGGTTGAGGCCTGCCGCTTCCTGCACTACCTTGGGCCTGAGGGCATAGCTGTGGTGAACGACCAGGCTATACCGACCCTCGCTGCCCTCTCGCAAGGGGGCCACGCTGCCCCACCCTACCCGAGCGACACGCAGGTCAAGGAGTGGCTCCTGGCCCACGCGCACCGGCTCCTGCTCGTGCCCGCCTGGCAACTTGCCAGGGAGCTCGGCGACGTGCGAGCCGCCAACGTCGCCCTGCTCGGCGCCCTCTCGACAGTGCTGCCATTTGCGGAAGCAGCCTGGCAGGAGGCGATTGCCGCCCGCGTGCCCGCCCGCGGCCGAGAGCTCAACCTCCTGGCCTTTGCTCGTGGCCGGCAGTTTGCGCTGGCAGCACTGCAGCCAAAGGGAGACGCGAGATATGCCACAAGTTGAGACCCTTTACGACCCACCCGATGCAGCCATACAGGCCATACGCGAAGGGCTACACCAGTACAACCTAGCCGCCACCGGCCGGGCCGATGGCAAGCGCCTCGCGCTTGTGCTGCGCGACGACAACGGAGAGATTATCGGCGGCCTGCTCGCGGAGCTCTACTGGGATTGGCTGCACGTGAGCGTGCTCTGGCTGCGCGAGGACCACCGGCGCCAGGGCCATGGCCGCCGCCTCTTGCAGCTTGCCGAGCAGGAGGCCCTCAAGCACGGCATCACTCGCGCCCATCTGGAGACAGGGAGCTTCCAGGCCCTCCCCTTTTACCAGAAGCACGGTTACGAGGTCTTTGCCGTGCTGCCGGACAAGCCAAAGGGCCATACCTGGTACTACCTCAAGAAGGAGCACCTGGGCTGAGCGCTGCAACCCTGCGCGTGTGCTCTCGGCGGCCTTGGCCTGGGGGGTATGTCGCGCCAGGAGCTGCCAGCAAACGCCCAGCTCAATAGGCACCCCGGCCAAGAAGCAAGTGCGGGAGCGTGCGCAGCATGATCTTCAGGTCCAAGAGGAGGGACCAGTTCTCGATGTAGTAAATGTCCAGGAGCACCATTTCGTCGAAGGGGACGTCGCTGCGGCCGCTCACTTGCCAGAGACCGGTGATTCCGGGGGCGACTTCCAGGCGTCTCTTGTGCCACTCCTTGTAAGCCGCCACCTCGTGCGGCCTGTTGGGCCTTGGCCCCACGATGCTCATCTCCCCCTTCACGACGTTTATGAACTGCGGCCATTCGTCCAGGCTGAGCCGACGGATGATGCGGCCGACGCGGGTGCAGCGCGGGTCATCCCGGATCTTGAATAGCGGCCCATCTGCCTCGTTCCGATCCTTCAGCGCTTCCAGCTGCTCATCAGCGCCAACGTACATGGAGCGGAACTTGTAGATGCGAAACACTTTGCCCCCGCGGCCAACTCGCTCCTGCGTGTAGAGCACTGGCCCTGGGGATTCAAGCTTGATGGCAATGGCGATGGGAACGTAGATGAGCCCGAAGATGAAAAGCCCAACCAGCCCGCCCACAAGGTCCACAGCCCTCTTCAGGGCCCGGTTGAAGCGGCTGATCGAGCGCTCCCTTATCCCCAGCAGCGGGATGCCCTGCAGATCCTGGAAATCCATGTGGCTCAGGCTCATCTGGAACAGATCCGGCACCACACGGGCGACGACATCGCGCCCCTGGCACTCCCCGACGATCGAGAGGATCTGGCGGTGGCGCGTCCACGGCAGGGTGATGATCACCTCATCGACGTCCAGCTCAGAAAGCAGCCGCGGCACCTCGGTTATCGGCCCGAGCCCCGGGATGCGCCCGACGTTGCTGCGCCCCTCTTCCGGGTCGTCATCGACAAAGCCGACGATCTGGTAGCCGAGTTCAGGATGCGCAACGAGGGTGCGCATGACGGCCCGGCCCAGCTCCCCGCAGCCAACGATCAGCACGCGCTCCACGCCCAGCCCGCGCCGCCTCAGCTCCTCCAGCAACATGTGCTTGCCAAGCCGCAGCGCCCCAAGCACGACCGGGATGAGCACGGCCGCATAGATGAAAAGCAAGCGCGAGTAGACGTTCGGCCGGTAGAAGAAGTAGAAGACGACAGCACCTATGATCCCCGTGGCCGTGCCGCTCACCACGCGGTAGAACTCGTCCAGCCAGGATTCCCCAGGCTTGGTGCGGTAGACCCCAGCCAGGTGAAAAGTGACGAGCAAAAGGAGTGAGAGAAATAGCCCTACAGGGAAGTAGAAGCGATACGGAGCATAGAACACCTCTTCCAGCGGGTAGGGCCATTCCAGCTCGTAGCGCAGGTGGTGAGCCAGGAAAAAGGCCACGTTCACGCCCAAGATATCCAGCACCATCATCAAGGGCGTGAGGTAACGCTGCAGCCGCTCGCTGCTCAGGCGCTTTGCAGGCAATCCTGGTACAGCTCGGCCGTTTGCATTGCTGCTTTGTGCCAAGAGAAGCTCCTCGCCCGCTCCAGGCCTTTGGCCACCAGCTCTTGTTGCAATTCTCGCTCCTGCAAGAGGCGCACCATGGCCGCTGCCAGAGCTTCTTCTGCGGTCGGCTCCACCAAGATGGCCGCACCCGCCGCCACCTCAGGGAGCGAACTCGCGTTGCTCGTGATGACCGGGGTGCCACTCGCCATGGCCTGCAGGACCGGCAGCCCAAACCCCTCATAGAGGGAGGGGAAGACGAAGCACTCCGCCGCGGCGTACCAGAAGGGCAGCTCCCGCGAGGGAATGAAGCCCGTGAAGAGCACGTCCGCCTCCAGCCCAAGCCGCGCCCTTTCCGCCAACACCTCCCGATAGCCCCAGCCAGGCGCTCCTGCGAGGACAAGCCTCGGGCATGGCCGCAGCTGCCGACGCACCAGCGCATAAGCGCGCAAAAGCCGCACCAGGTTCTTGCGCGGCTCAAGTGTGCCCTGGAAGAGGATGTAGCGCCCCACGCCTTTGCCGCTGCGGAACGCTTCCTTCTCCCCTTCAGGCAGCGGCCGGAAGCGCTCCTCGACGCCGCAGTAGATCACGCGCACCTTGCCCGGCGGCACACCCAGGAGAGCGCATACATCCGCCTTTGTCGCCTGGGAGATCGCCACCACCGCACTCGCGCGCCGCGCCGAGAGAAGCGCCAAGAGGCGTAGGTAAAGCCGCCGCGCTGCCGAATGGCACTGCGGCACCCTGGCAAAACTCAGGTCGAAGATCGTGACGACCGATGCCTCCTTCCAGAAGAGCGGCAATGAAAAGGCAAGCCCATGCAGGAGCACCACGCCCTCCTGGCGAGCCCGCACTGGCAGCACGAGCTGCTCCCATAAGACGCGCCCCACCACCGACCTCGCCTGCGGCACGGGAATGGACCGCACGCCCGGGAACACAGCCCACTCTCCTGGCACCCAAGCCGTGAGCGCAAGGCCTTGCCCTAAGGCAAGCTCCCCCAGGGCCCGCAGGAGCTGGCCCGAGTAGATGTTGATCCCCGCGGCCCTGTATGTGCCCTCAGGCGAAAGAAGTAGCGCAGCTAACCCAATGTGCGGCTTCCCTGCCAGTACGCCATCTCCAGTCCTTGCACAGCCGGACACATCTTGTCATTATAGGGCCCAGTGCAGCCCAGGCAACACGGCCGGCGCCGCGCCCGTTTCTTTGTCACGAACCCCCTGCCAGCGCATCCCCTGGCGGCCTCGTACAAGGGGGCGTGCCGGCCACCTTGAGGTTGGCAATGAACAGTTTCTTTGGTGGCAAGGTCGCACTGGTGACGGGCGGCTCAAGCGGGATAGGCCTTGCCATCGCGCGCCAGCTGGCCCAAAATGGTGCGCGAGCCTGGCTGCTTGCCCGCCACCCAGGAAGGCTCGAGCAGGCGCGCCAGGCCGTGGAGGCGGTGGGCGGCCAGCGCAGCTGCGAGCTGCTCTGCGCTGATGTGTGCGATGGCCCGGCAGTGGAGCAGGCCATCGAGCAGGTATTGGCAAGCGATGGCGCGCTCGATTTTGTTTTCAACTGCGCTGGTGTGGCGCACCCAGGTTACTTCCAGGAGCTGGATCCTTCGATCTTTCGGCTGATGATGGAAGTGAATTACTTTGGCACCGTGAACGTGACCAAAGCCGTCGTGCCGCACATGATCGAGCGCCGCCGTGGCCACATAGTGAACTTCTCCTCGGTGGCCGGGTTCCTTGGCGTCTTCGGCTACACGGCCTATGGAGCCTCGAAGTTTGCCGTGCGCGGCTTCTCCGATGCCCTGCGCGCGGAATTGAAGCCGCTCGGCGTGCGCGTTTCCATTGTCTTCCCACCGGATACCGATACACCCCAGCTTGCTTACGAGAACCAGTTCAAGCCGCCGGAAACGAAAGCGCTTGCCGCCAGCGCGCGCATCATGCAACCAGAGGAAGTGGCTGAGGCTACCCTGAAAGGGGTGGCACGCGGGCGCTACATCATCCTTCCTGGCTTTGAGGCCAAGGCTTTGTTCTACCTCACAGGGCTTCTTGGGCCGGCGCTCTACCCTGTGATGGATTGGCTTGTCGCGCGCGCACGAAAACAGGCCACCCAGAGCAGAGGTGTCTGAGCGTGAAAGCGCTGACCTCCGTTCGCCCTCAGCTTCCGCCCTCCTGGCGTGCGCTGATGCGCGCTCCCTCGCGCCCGGAGAGGATGCCACTGCCCCGGCAACAATGATGCTTGAGCCAGCGCGCCAACTATACCGCCGCAAGCTGCAGGAATTTCTGGCCATTGCCCGGCGGGCCGAGCGACCTCTCCTCACCATGCACAACGACCCTGACCCGGATGCGATGGGCGCTGCCGTGGGCTTGCAGCATTTGCTCCGCCAGCGCCTGCGCAAGGAAAGCGCCATCGCTTTCAGCGGCATAATCGGGCGGGCGGAGAACAAGGCCATGGTGCAAGAGCTTGGCCTGGAGCTCCTGCAGCTGTCCTCCTTGCCGCTTGCGCAGTTTGACTTCATCGTCCTCGTCGATGCTCAGCCTGGCGCCGGCAACCAGCCCTTGCCGCCAGAGCTCAAGCCGCACGCGGTGGTGGATCATCATCGGCTGCGGCCGGAAACGCAAAGCTGCCCCTTTTGGGATGTGCGCGGCAACGTGGGGGCAACAAGCACGATAGTGGCAAGCTACTTGCGCGCGGCCGGCGTTCGCCTGCCGCCAAACGTGGCCACTGCCCTTTTCTACGGGATCAAGGCAGATACACTTGGCCTCGCGCGCGGTGCTGGCGCTGACGACGTTCAGGCCTATATCTACCTGCAGCGCTGCCTCGACGCAGCGAAGCTCGCTCGCATTGAGGGCGCAAGCGTCTCCCCCGAGTATTTCCGCGCCCTGGATCAGGCCCTACACCGCACGAGCATGCTCGATGGCCTCGTGGTGGCGCGGCTGGGGGAGATGCGCTACCCGGATATGGCCGCCGAAGTTGCGGACATGTTGCGCCGCCTGGAGGGGAGCAAGGTGGTGCTCGCCATTGGTCACTACGCTGGCGAGGTCATCATCTCCTTGCGCTCGAGCGCGCTCGATCTTGCCCTGGACGAGCTGCTGCAGAAGGCCATCCGCACCGACGGAACCGCCGGCGGCCACGGCCTCATGGCCGCCGGCAGGGTGCCGGCCACGCTGGCTGGCGCAGCCGACGACACAGAACGCGAAATTGTCCGCCGCTTCGCCGCCCTCCTTGGGGTGGACGTGCACCGCGCGCGGCCGCTCTTGCGGGAAGAGTAGACTTGCTCGGAGGGTGTCAGTGCCACAAGAGGGCCACCGAGAGCTCGATATCGTTGTCGCCGGCGAGATCAACGTCGACCTAATACTCACTGGGCCGGACCTGCAGCCACAGTTCGGGCAAGAGAAGCTCGTGGACGACGCCACCCTCACCATGGGCTCCTCTTCCGTCATTTTTGCCTGCCAGGCAGCTCGCCTCGGGCTGCGCGTGGCGCTAATCGGCAACGTCGGAGCCGATGCCCTGGGGGAGTTCATGCTGCGTGGCCTGCAAGAGCGGGGCGTCCACACGGAATGGGTGCGTCGCCGCACCGACCTGAAGACAGGGATAACCGTGAGCCTCTCCGGGCCAGGGGACCGCGCCATGTTCACCTACCCTGGCTGCATCCCCACGCTGCGCGCAGCCGATGTGCCTGATGAGCTCCTGCGCCGCACCCGGCACCTGCACGTTGGCTCCGCGTTCCTCCAGGAAGCGCTCCTGCCGGAGCTGCCCTCGCTGCTTGGCCGTGCCAGGGAGTGCGGCTGCAGCACCTCGCTGGATACCGGCTGGGATCCCCACGAGCGTTGGAACGGCGCTGTTCAGGCCGCGCTCCAAGAGACAACGGTGTTCCTGCCAAACGAGGAGGAAGCGCCTCGCCTTGCTGCAGCCAGCACCCCGGAGCAAGCGCTGGAGGCCCTGGCGCAGCGCATCCCCATTGTGGCCATCAAGCTGGGGGCTAAGGGCGCCATCGCCGCCAGAGGCGCTGAACGCTGCCGCTGCCCGGCGTACCGCGTGCCTGTCGTCGACACAACTGGCGCGGGGGATAGCTTCGATGCCGGCTTCGTCTACGGCTTTCTGCAGGGGTGGCCCCTGGAGCGCTGCCTCAAGCTTGGCTGCGCCTGCGGGGCCCTCTCGACACGCGCTCTTGGCGGAACTACGGCCCAGCCAAGCCTCGCAGAGGCCTTGGCCCTCATGGAGAGCTAAGGGTCACCAGCGGATAAGCCTCGCCTGCGCCCACTGGCCTACAGGCGCGTACACGATGCCCAGCGCGAAGGGCTGCAGCCGGTAGGTGCGGCCTTCGATGGCGACATCGCGCTCCGGCCCGAGCGGCGCGCCCAGCCCCTGCTCCCTGGCAAGGCGCAACAGCGCAGCTCCCGGCACAACTGCCGCACCTTGCGCCTGCCAGGCGGCTGCCCGGAGCGCCTCTTCCACGGCGGCGTCCACCTCCTCATGGGCGTAGAAGTGGCCGAGAATCGCCTCCCAGCTCAGGCCCTGCTCCGCCAGAGCACGGGCGCCAAACTGGCAAAGGCCAAGCCCGTGGCCCAGGCGTGGCCCCCGCACAGGGCAGGGGACGCCGCGCAGGTATGGCTCGGGCCCATCATCTGTGTGGCCACCGCAGCTTGCGGCGTACATGGCGCAAATCGGCTCCCCACGGTAGAAAAGGGCCTGCCCGGCTGTGGCTTCTATTGCTGTGTCGGTGCGCCGGTCATGCCGCGGCCGCCACACCTGGCAGTGCTCGCCAGCGCAGAGGTGTGCCCCCTTGTGGCGGGGATGGGAAAGGGCATGCAGCGCATAGGTGCGGGCGGCCACCGCCTGTGCCTTGAGCGCCTCGGGCGGCCAACTTGCCGGCATCTCTGCTGGCAGCACCCCCCGAAGGTACTCCTCAAGCGGCAGCTCCAGGACCTGCCCGCTGCTGGCAAAAGAAACGACTGGTTCCTGCGAAAGCTTCTGCAACATCGTGTCCTCCTTGCTGAGTTTCTCGCCCGTGGCCTGGCCGCAAAGGGCGACCATGGCCTTGGCTCTGGGGCTAATGGGGTGCCCTCCAGGTGGAATGGCCACACGAGAAGCCGGCAGAGGGCAGAGGAACTGGCATACGCCCGCGTGCGGCGGGCCAGAGCGGTCGGTCAGCTCAAAAGGTGCTCGTTGCCAAGCCGCACGTTCTTGAGCCCGGCGCTGCGCACAGCGCGCAGCGCTCTCTCGGCATGCTCTCTCGTCGTGCAGGGCAGGTCGGCCAGAGCAAAGGCAGGCGCAAAGGCGAGCAGCGCATACGGGATATCCGACCCGAACTGCGCCACGAATGCCGCAAGCGGTGCCACCTCTATCTCGTCGACGTACCAGGGCACAAGCAGGGTGCTGGCCACGACAAGGGGCGGCCAGGGCCTCTCGGGAGCACGCCTGGCCGCCGCGGCGAAGTTCTGCAGCGTCCTCTGGTTCGGCCGGCCGGTAAGGGCCACATGGATGGGCTCGTGCCAGGCCTTGAGGTCGAACTTGACGGTGCCGCCGCTGCGCAGGGAGAGCTCCACCGCCTTGGCCATCAGCTTCGGGTGAGCTAAGCCGTTCGTCTCCCAGCAGATGCGCACGCCCTGGCGCGCAAGGAGCTTGCCCACAAGAAGCGCGTGCGCCATCTGCACGGCAGGATCCCCGCCGAAGAAGCACACGCATCGCGTCCGCGCCTCTGCACATGCGGCGAGCTCCCACGCGCTAACCCAGCGCCCGCGCACGGACCAAGCAGCGGGCGGCTGCTCAGCCCTGGCTGCGGCACGCTCGGCCTGGCTCGGGAGCAAATCCCGGAAGTGCCAGTTCTGGCAATTGAGGCAGTTCAGGCTGCAGGCGCCATAGAAGACGGCGAGGTTGTGCCCCTGCAGGCCCTGCGCGCCGCAAGCCCACATGGCCACGCAGTTGGTCGGGAGCGGGTCCCGATACCACTGGAGAAGGCCTCGCCGGGCGGTGCCGCCCAGCGACAACAATTGCCCTCCTCGCGCCAGCCTCAGCCCGCAGTAGCCCACCTCTCCCTCGCCCAGCACGCAAGCATTGGCGCAAAGCCGGCAGGGGATCCCCTTCTTGCTCCGCGGCGGCTGCCCGGGCAAGCCCCATTCGCGCCGCAGCTGCTCGTGTGCGGCAAGGGCCCTCTCCCGAGCACCGGGCCGCTCCTCTCGCAGGCACCGTGCGCATACGCCCAGCTGCCAGGCGACCGGCTCCTGGCCGCAGAGCTCGCAGCTTGATCGCTCTCTGCCCCGGCTCCCCAGCCGGGAACGGCCAAGCTGCAGCATCGCCGCGAAGGCACCTCCTTCCCCTATCAGTATACCACGGAAAAACGGCACTCCCCGCCCAAAGCCAACACTGCCGCAAAAAAGTCCCGGCCCAGTTGCAGGGCGGCGGGCTGAAGTTCACCGGCTCCCAAAAGGAGCTATTACCCCGGCTCCCCTCATGAGAAAAACAGCTTTGCCCATTTTCGTTCCCGTATCGTTGAGGCAGGTGTTGCTGCCA
>JAPWUW010000123.1 GCA_028275325.1 Anaerolineae bacterium
CCGCCCACCCGCCCTTATTGCCGGCGGCGCTCCATGAGCTGCAAGCTGCAGGCGTTTTTTGACAGCAGCGCTCCAGTGTGCGAGACTTGGTGGGAAGCGGCCGGGAATAGCCGCAGTATGAAAATGCTATCTCACAGAAAAGGAGGTGATGCCAATGGATGGTAGTATGAGATCGTTGGCTCCTCGGCGTCACCTCCTTTCTGGTTAAGCGGCGCCGAGGAGCCGGAAAGGGTGCGGGGGCAGCCAGTGCTGCCCCCGCATCGCTTTCATTTGCCTCGGCCGCTCTCAGAAGGCCATGGCGTCGTAAAGCCTCTCCAGGCTCAAGTAAGGGCAGACGGAATCGGGGCAGGCGATTGTGAGCGCCGCAGCCGCCACCCCAAGCCGCACTGCCTCGTCCACCGGCAACTCGTTCAGCAGCCCAAAGACGACAGCCGCCGTCAGGACATCCCCAGCGCCGATGCGGTCCACAACCTCCGTGCGGATGGCGGGCACCCTGCCGGCAACCTGTGAGGTGGCGTAGCAGGCGCCTTGTTCGGCCATCGTGACGATCGCCACCTCGACGCCAGCTGCCACGATCGCCTGCGCGGCGCGCATGGCATCCATCTCATCCCTGATGCTGAGCCCCGAGAGGACTTCCGCTTCCGCCACATCCGGCGTCACGAGCCGGAAACGCGGCAAGTGCGGCCGGAGCCGCTCCGCCAGGACAGCGGAAGTGGGGTCGAGCGCGAGGGGAACGCGGTAGCGCTCTGCGAGGCGGAAGAGCGATTGCAGCGCGTTAGCGCTCAAGTTGCCATCGGCGACAACCATGCGCGCCTGCCGGAAGAGCCGCCGCCGCTCGAAGAGGTAACGCCCGTCGATCTGGCCCAGGATATCGATGTTGTCAATGGAGATGAGCCGTTCGCCGTTTTCGTCGACAACAGTGAGGTAAGCGGCAGAACGCGCTTGCCGGCAGACCTTCACGTGGCGGATATCCACGCCGCCGCGGCGCGTGCGGCGCAGGATATCTCGCCCCCACTCGTCATCTCCCACAGCGCTGATGAGCGCCACCTTCACCCCCAGCCTGCCGAGCGCCTCAGCGATGTTGCGGCCAACCCCGCCAATGCCAATGCGGATCTGTCCGGGGTTGGAGGTGCCAGGGACGATCTTCCCTGTCGCCTGCCCCTTGATATCCACGCAGGAAGCGCCAACCACCACAACCTGGGGGCTTTCCTCTTGCTGGCGAGCTGATCGGCTCTCGGGCATTTGCCCTCCCTGCCCGCTGGGCTAGCTAGAAGGAAACCTTGCCGGTTAGCAGGAGCACTACGCAGCCGAACACAACCACATTGAGCAAGATGAGGAGCGAGATATAGAACCAGTGCCTTTTCTCCAGGTACCGAAACACCTTCTACCTCTTCTCCCCAGTCAAGCGCACGCGCACGTCCCCTGCGCTGAGCTCCTGGCGCGTGCCATCTTCCTTGCGGATGATGAGTGTCCCCCATTCCGTCACAAGCTCGGCAAGGCCGCTTATCTCTTCCTGGCCAACCTCAACCACAACGTCCTGGCCGAGCATGGCCAGCTTGCTCTGCCACTCGGGGAAGGGGTTCTGCCCCCGCCGCAGGCGCGCATAGCGGCTGCTCAGGCTGCGCAGGAGCGCCACCAGCAACTCCCCCCGGTCAACGGGCCTGCCAAGGCAATCCTGCAGGCTTGTCGCGGTGGCAGCAAGCTCAGAAAACTGCGCGGGGCTGAAGTTCACGTTCAGGCCGAGGCCCACCACTGCCCACCTCAGCAGCTCCCCTTCGCCTTCCAACTCAGCCAGGATGCCCCCACACTTGCGGCCCTCCAGGAGAATATCGTTCGGCCACTTGAGCGCTGCCTCAAGGCCGCAGGCGCTGCCAATCGCATCCACGGCCGCAAGCCCCATGATCATCGTGAGGCGCGCTGCCTGCTCCAGCGGCAAGGGCAGGCGAAACAAAACCGAGAGCAGCAAAGACGTCCCCGGCGGGGACACCCAAGCCCTCCCCAGCCGCCCCCGCCCATGCGTCTGCTCGTCGGCCAGCACAACCAGCCCATCGGGCGCACCCGCCTCGGCCAGCCGGCGCACATCGTCGTTCGTGCTGCCCGTCACTTCATGGTAAACTAGGTGCCGGCCAACGCGCAGGTGCCGCACGCGGTCTGCCGCCGCTTTCAGCCATTCCGGGTAAACCTGCTCTCCCTTAGCCACCAAAGCCAACCCACCCCAACACTAGTTGCAGCTGCGATAAGCGTCAACTTTCGCGGCAGCTGCCCACAGCGACGCTCACAATCCATGCCGCCATTCGCTCCGCCCTGCGCGGAAACTGCGCTTGAGCGCACTTTGGCCACCTGCAAGTGGCAGCGCGCCCAGGCAACCGGTTACGCCCCTTGTTGAGAGAGGATCTGCGCGGGCGATTGGGGCAGGTGCAGCTTGGCGCTGCGGTATGCCGCCTCGATGAGCGCCATGTTGCGCAGGTTTTCGCGGCCGCTGCACTCCGGCTCCTTGCCGCTGAACACGCACTGAGCAAAGTGCTCCACCATGGCAGCGTAGATCCCCGCACCGGTGGCGCTCTCGCGATCCAACTTGTGCTGACGACGGACCTCTCCCTGCGGCGTGTACAATGTCACGCCCTCCCAATCCGCCACAAGGGTGCCCTCGCTGCCATGTATAAGGGCTCGCTCCTCCGCCGGGCTGCTCACCCAACAGGTGAGGAGGTAACCCATCGCGCCGTTTTTCCACCGCATCAGTGTGACTGCCGTGTCATCTGTCTCGTACGGGTAGGGCGTGTTGGGCCGAGCAATGTTGCTTGCGGCCGCATATACCTCGTCCGGCAACCCCACCAGCCAGTTTATCATGTCCACGGTGTGATAGCCCATGTCCAATAGAGCCCCGCCGCCACTCTGCTCGAGGCTGCCGCGCCAGCGGAAATCCGGCCCCCAGCAGAACACGTACTGCCCGCGCGCCAGGAACACCTGCCCCACCTCTGGCATCCATTCCTTCATCGTGCGGAAGCCAGGCGTCCAGCGCCGCTGCGTGCCAATCATGAAGCGCAGGTTCTTGCGCTCGAGCAGCTCTACAAGCTCCAGCCCCTCCTGGAAGTTGCGCGCCAGCGGCTTCTCCTTGTAGACATGCAGCCCTCTCTCCGCCGCCAGGCGCACGAGAGGCGGGTAAAGGTGGTGAGGCAAAGCCAAGAACAGCGCATCGATCTCGGCCTTCTCGATGAGGTCCTCGTACGTGCGGTAGGCCTTGGCTCCCAACTCCTGCGCCTTCGCCTGCGCCAGCTCGTAGTCGTAATCCGCAATAGCCGTGACAAGGACGCTCGGCGCCTCAATCATGCCCGCAAGCGTCATGCGGCCAAAGCCACCAATGCCGATGATACCGCCACGCAGCTTTTCCATGTTTGCGCACCTCCGCAAGAAGCTCCTGCTCCCGCACGGCCCAAAGCGGCTCAAGCCCGCTGCAAGCGCCGCGCCAGGAGCCCGATGACAAGCTCCATATCCGGCACCCTGCCCATCCCCGTGATGAGAAGCCCCAGCCCATAGATCGCCGCTCCCGCCGGGATGAGGAGCAGCACATGCAACCCAGCCAAACGCAGGGCCTGCAGGCAAAAGCCCATCGCTACGGCCGAAAAGGCTGGCCGCCAGGCAAGCTCAAACCAGGGCACTGCGCCCAGGTGCCGCCGCAGCCGCCGCATGAACGGCACGCACAGCACCAGCTCCGAAAGCACGGTTACAACTGCTGCCGCCCGGTAGCCAAAGAAGGGGATGGCAACGAGGTTGGCGATGATATTGAAGCCAACGCCAATGAGGAACGCCCGCGTGAGGTACCTCTGCTCCCCCAGGGCAATGAGCACATACTGCGTCACGCTGTTCACGAAGCCGACCGGCATGTACCAGATGAGCAGCTGCAGCGCAAGCTGTGAGTGCGGCAAGTAATCCGGCCCCGCCAGGAAGAGGATGAGCTCGCGAGCGATAAGAGTTGTCCCCACAGCCAAGGGAAAGCTCACGGCAAAGAGCAGCCGGAGCGAAAGCAAGTATGCTCGCTGCAGCGAATCCAGCGCCGAGCGGGCATAGCGGCTCATGACCGGAAAGAGCGCCATCGTGAAATAGCCGGGAATGATGTCCAGCCCGCGGATGTAGCGGTAGGCGGCGCTGTAGTAGCCCACCTCTATGTTGCCCCGCAATGGCTGCAGGAGCAGTATGTCAACCTGAAAGAACACGGTGGCCAGCAGGTGATTGATCATCAGCGGGAAGGATTCCCGCAGCATTCCCCTGGCGAAGTCCCGCTCGAGCGCCACTGCGGGCCGGAGGTAGCGCCTGCTGAGCAGCAAGCCCAGCGCACCGGCTGAGAAGGCATTGCTGAGGACTGAGGCGGCAGCCACGCCGATAAAGCCGCCGCCCAGTAGGAGCGCGAGTGCACCGAAGGAGACCTTCACGAGCGCCGTCGCTGTGGCCAGGAAGGCTGGCAGCTCCATGCGCTCGTGCGCGTAGAAAATGGCGCTGAAGGCATCGGCCACGTTGCTGAGAAGCATTGCGCCCGCAAAGAGCGCCACTGCCACCACGACATCCAGCGTGAGCCCGGCAAGGACCACGTAGCCAAGAAGGAGCAAGCCCATTAACGGGAGGCAGCCGAGCCAGAGCAGCGCGCGCAGCGCCAGAGCGTTTGCAAGGTAGCGCCTGCCCAAGGCGGGGTTGCAGGCCACCTCCCTCGTCATGAGCGTGCCAAGCCCAAAGCGCGCCAGGATCTCGAAATAGCCGATGAAAGTCACGGCAAACTGATAGCGCCCGGCCCCTTCCGGCGCAAGGATCCGCAAGAGAAGCATGGCGAAGGCCATGTCGACAAGCTTGTTCACGAGCGAAAGCGCCATAGGCGTGAGGCTATTGCGCGCCACCCTCTGCACGGTGTGCTCCGCGCCCTCTCTCGGCCGGTGCCTGGCCCACAGCCAGGTCGCCCCCAGGAGGAGCAGGGCAACAGCGCTGAGGAAGCTCGTGTAGAGCCCAACCTGCAAGGAGCGCGGCATGTAGCGCAGCCGCACCTCCCACTCCCCCGGCTCGAGCGCAATGGCGCGGAAGGCTCCATAGGCCCGCTCGATGGGCACCTCCCTCTCCCCTCCGCCACCAGCAGGCCGCACGTAGGCGCGCCAGCCGGGGAAGTACGCATCCGTCACCACCAGCCAGCCGCGCACCGGTACTGAGGCGCGCAGGTAAACCTCGTTTGCAAAGTGCTGCAGCAACTGCACTGGCAAAAGCCGCGCCGGCACCTCTCCCTCGGCCGACTCCTCTCCCTCAAGGAGCACCGCCGTGCGCACATCGGCCTTCCTGAGCTCCCCAAGCAACCTGCTGGCCGGCACCCGTCGAGCGCCAGTGAGGATGAAGGCGCGCGGCAGGTAGTCCTCGTTCTCGTAGATGCGCAGTGGCCCATCGTAGACGAGCTTATAGCCAGGCGCCTCAATGCGCTCCTCGCTCAGGACGTAGCGCACGTTGAGAAGGTCGAGCAGGGGGGAAGCAAGAGCTTCTGGCCGCCACAGGGGTGCAATGCGGTTGTAAAGGAGCTCGTCCTGCTCCTGCAGCGCGCTCATGAAGTCGACATACTGGCGCGGGATGATCGAGTCGTAACCGCGGATGTCCTCGAGCCCGTAGAGCATGCCGCTATTAGCGTTGAGGGGCTTTTGCCCCGGCCGAATGAACGTCGTCAGGCGCCAGGGCTCAATGCCCTTCTGGGCCTGCAGGAACTGCACCGCCGGCGGCACTACGGAGAGCAGGCGCGGCTCCGCGCGCGGGTAGAACCCGAAGCCAACGGCAGCGAGATCCGCAAAGAGAACCGCTGCGGCCAGCGGCTGCAGCCGCTGGGAGCGCAAGCAGGCTCCCACTGCAAGCCCGCTGCCAAGCAGCGCCGCCGCAAGCTGCAGGAGGTTGCGGTACTGATAGGATAAGAACATGCGCCCATCGGCGAAGGCGCGCTGCGTGAGCTCAGAGAAGGCAAGCAATCGGTCCGCCAGGGCTATGAAAGGCTGCGGCACCGCGAGCACCAGGACGGCAAGGAGCGCCAACCCGGCGCCTGCGAGCGTGGCACCGGCGGAAACCCACCGCCCTGCCCGCCGCGCCGCGCCATCCTCGCTGGATAGGGCGCTGAGCCCCAGAGCGGCAAGGCAGGCCATGGCAAACGTGTAGGGGAAAACCCACCGGAAGGGGGAGTGCAGCTGGTTTACCCCGGGGAGCATGAAGATAAGCCGGTAAAGAGGGGTGCCGAAGACAAGCAAAAGGGCAAAAACTGCCAGGCAGGCAAAGGGCAAAGCCACGGCCCGCAGCCGGCGGTGCGCAAGCGCCGGCCACAGGAGAAGAAGCGGCAAAAGCCCCACGTAAGAGCCGGCCTCGACGTAGTTCTTCCAGCTGGGCAACCCCTTGCCCCAACTCACCTCTGCGATTGGTTCGCCCAGGGCATTGTGCGTGATGGGCAGCCGCCGCAGGCTCACAATGTCGATGTAGCTGTGCACGCTCGGGTTGCCGTAGAAATCCGGCACGACGAAGGTGATGAGCTGGCGCCACGGGTAGGCCCAGCCAACTATATCCTTGTAGGTCACCTGGTACCCGGCAGCACCGCTGCGGAAGTTCGTGCGCGCAAGTTCGTAAAAGGGCACAAGCTGTACGGCAGCAAGCCCAAGCCCCAGCAGCACGAGACATGCGATGGTCACAGCTCCCTGCCAGGCCAGGCGCTTCCTGCGCAGGCTTTCGCGCGCCAGCCACCACGCCGAATAGAGGCCGCAGACGAGCAAGACGTAGTAGGTCATCTCCATGTGCCCGGCAAGCACCTGCATCCCCAGGCAGAGCGCGCCAAAGGAGAGCCACGGGATGCCCCGGCCCAGTTGCGCGCGGCCCTCGGGGCAGGAGAACGTGCGCCGCAGCGCAAGCTCCACAGCCAGGAGGCACCAGGGGAGCCATGCCGCCGCTGCAATCATCATCGGGAAGGCAACGCTCACAACCATGAACAGGCTGAAGGCAAATGCCACCCCGCCCAGCACAGCTGCAGGCGGTGTGGCGCCCAGGCTGCGCGCGAAAAGATACGTCCCAAAGCCTGCGAGCACGAGCTGCAGCGCCGCAAATACACCATAGGCCAGGGGGAGCGGCAGCACGTAGTACACGATGCTCAGGGGGTACAGGGCAGAGTGCTGCCCAGCAGCGAGGAACGGCACGCCCGTGAAAATGTAGGGGTTCCAGAGCGGCAACTCCCCCCTGGCAAGGCACTGCCGTATGAAGAGCTTCCACACGTAGTTTTCCAGGATGAGGTCGCTCAGCAACTCATTGTGCGGCACGCCCACGCCATACTGGCCCCGCAGGCTGCGCCATGGCTCCCACGCAAAGAGGTTATCGGCAGGGACGAGCGTCTTGCCGCCAAAGGTGACGGGCCAGAAGAAGCCGAAGGCAAGGGCAAGGAACAGCGCGAGCACGCAAAGCTCAGCCCGCAGCCGCACCCTCACCCCCTTTGGCGGCTATGGCCAAGGTGCCTGTACCGCCAGCGGATCTGCCAGATGCGCAGGGCCGCCTCGAGCTTCACGGGCATGGACATCTTGGAGCGGCCAGTGCGCCTCTCTGCGAAGTGTATCGGCACCTCGCGGACGCGGAAGCCAAGCAGCTCGCAGAGGTAGGCTACCTCCACCTGGAAGATGTAGCCTGTGGAACTGAGGTGCTCCAGATCTAT
>JAPWUW010000218.1 GCA_028275325.1 Anaerolineae bacterium
CAAATCCCTGAACAGTGGGTCAAGGAGTGGGTTCGTCCCCCGTGGCGAGAGCTCGTGCAGCGGGGCCAGATCGGCCGGGCGCGAGTCGTCTGCCTCACCGAAGAGGAGCCTGCTCAGGAGCCCTTTCCTCCTGCCAAACGGCCGCTCCTCTATGGAGAGCAGTGTGGCGGCAACTGGCGAGCCAGTGTCGTCCAGGTTGATGCCCACAGTGACGGCAGCAGGGTGGTGCAGTGACTTGCGCAATTGGGGCAAGGCTTGCTTGAGGCGACAGAACTCTGGCGCGTTGGCTTGCTCTTGCAGCCCGCGGTGCAGGGCCAGAAGCCCCGCGGAGCAAAACCTCTCCCGGCAAGCAGCAAGGACGCTCAGGAGCCGCTCTAGGACCTCGACGTAAAGCTCGAGCTCCCTCAGCCTCCGCAGGATAGTGAGCAGCTGGTTCTCGTCGGCAACAGCCTTCTCCCTCCCGAGGAGCTGTAGCTCTTGGAGTGAAGGTATGAGCTCGGCAACAGCATCCCCAAGCTCCTCGCACGCCAGGAAGTCAGCCAGGATCGCCTGGCGGTAGCTTATGAGCGCTGCATCCTGAGCCAGCGCGGCAAGAAGCCCGAGCGTCACGCCAGAGCGACGGCTATCGTAGGCCAGAGCCCTTGCCAGCGTGTCCACTCCCAGATCCGCCAGCCATGCGCTTTCTGCGGGCAGGCGCGCTGGTGGACCTGGAGCTTTGCCTTCTGCCCAGAGCAAACTCACGCCCATGTGCGCTTGGCAGCCTGTTTGGCTACCCCGTCAGGTTCTGTTGGAAGCGTCGGGATCAGTGTTGGGCCAATGCCGCCGGCGATGAACCATCGCGCAGGCGCCATGTACGACCTGCACACCGTGCTCCTGCAGGTACTCGATGGCCGCCTGGGACTCTGAGCCTGGCTGCATCCAGACCCGCTTGATCCCAAGCGCGACCACCTCCTTCGCTATCTGCTCCGTTACAGGTGGCGGCACGACAGTGTTCACCACTTCCGGCTTTTCCGGCAGCGCAGCAAGGGAGGGGTAGAGCTTGTGCCCAAGGAGTGTCCCGCCCTTCGGGTTGACTCCATAGACCTGATAGCCCGATTGCAGAAGCACAGAGAAGACCTTGTGCCCGTACTTGTCGGGGTTTTCGCTTGCACCCACTACGGCCCACCTGCGCCGCCCGACGAAATCGGCGATCACACTTGCAAGATCCTGCTCACTCAAAGGTTCCTCCACCAGGCCGTTCAGGGCAGTAGAGCCCGAAACGCCTCGTATTCCTCCTCGCCAACAATAAGCCCTATCTCGAGCTGATACTCGCGTTCCTCGCCCGGGTCCAGGAAAACCAGCGTGCCGTTGGCCCGATCGACATTGCGCCCTTCCACACCGCAGTTGGCAGGTTCAATGCCCACGACATACTCCCCTTCCCCCATCATCTTCCATTGTATGAGGCGAGGCAACTGCTCTTTACGATACTTTACGTAGATGCCGAAAGGCTCGCCGTGCCACAGGAGGAAGTTCACAACGGCGACGCGGACAAACCCCTCGTCGTCAGGCTGCACATCGTGGTAGAAGACTTGCTCGGCGAAGCCGGGGATTGGGTCGGTGAGGATATACCACTCGGAAGCGCCCTTGCGGGCTTCAGCATCTCGGGGCGTGACGCGCACCGAAGGTGAAAGGATGCGAGCTCCAGCGTCCACAACCGGGAAGCCGATGTTGATGTGATAAAGGATCTGGTGCGGGACGCGGCGATGGCTCTCGTTGCACACGCGGTCCTCAATGAAGAAGCGGCGTTCTCCCAGCCGTGCCCACACTTTGCGCTGCAGGCACAAGTTCTCGCCGAAGACGACGCTCTCGCGCACTTCCCCTGTAGCCCACATGAGATACTCATCGCCCTCCCAGCGGCCAGCGGCCTGGACGCAGCTTGCAGGCAGGTTGCTCACCCTGCCGTGCAGGCCAAGCTCCCCGCCGTAGTCCACTGTGGGGGCACCGACATAACTCAGGCCGCAGGTGGTGACAAGCCCCCCGGCGAATGAACGCAACCACCCAAGGCCTTGGGGCTCGTAATAGGCCGGGGCGGCCAGCCCGACGGAAGAGTGCCAGGCAAGCGAGATACCCTGGTAGCGGGCGGCGAAGACATCCATTGCCCTATCTGGCACAACGGTGAACTCAAAGCCATTGCCCAAGTTGAAATCGACGACGCGCACTCCCTTGGCGCGCCCATCCACAAGTTCTGCCTGGCGGACGCCGCCAAGCTGGCTTACTGAGCCGACCCGTCGCATCAGTTCCGCGCGCGTATACTCGTTGCCGAAAAGCTTTGCCATGGTAGACCCCCTGTATCTAGGCTGTTTGGAGCTCTAAGCGTCCTGTAGACCAAAGCGGTCAGCTTGGCAGCCTAGCGCTGAGGAACTGCGGCCTGCCGCGCACAAATGCCGCTGCATCCATCTCAGGGCGCCCCTCAAGCTGCACGCGTAACAGCGCAAGTGCGCCTTCGCCGGTGGCCACCGCTGCGCCGCCGCCCTGGATAGGAAAGACCTGCCCCGGGCTGAGCCCCGCTTGCCCCTCGCACACAGCACCGCGCACGATGCGCAGCCTCCTGCCCTCCCAAGTGGTGAAGGCTCCAGGCCAAGGATCCATGGCACGGCACAGCCTTTCGAGCTGGGCTGCAGGTTGAGCCCAATCTATGCGGCCATCCTCTGGCTTGAGCGGGCGAGTGAAGGTGGCTTGGGCGTGGTCTTGGGGCATGGGCCGAAGCTTGCCGCTCAGCCACTGCGGCAGCGCCTCGATAAGCAGCGCAGCGCCGAGCTCGGCCAGCCGCGCTTCCAGCTCGCCGCGGCTCTCTTGGGGCAGTATTGGCACCCTTTCTTGGGCGAGGATCGGCCCAGTATCTGTGCCCTCATCCAGAAGCATGATGGTCACGCCAGTCTCGCTATCCCCGGCGAGGATAGCAGCGGCCACGGGAGAAGCGCCTCGATGGCGTGGCAAGAGCGAAGGATGCACGTTCAGCGCGCCAGCTCGCGGGATAGCCAGGACGGAGGGCGGCAGCAGCTGCCCGAAGGCGGCGACGACAATCACATCCGGAGAAGCCGCCTGCAAGCGCTCTACGCTCTCCGAGTGCCGCAAGCTCTGCGGCTGCCAGACTGGGATGCCGAGCTCAAGCGCGGCAAGCTTTGCTGGTGGTGGGCGCAAAGCCCGCCCACGGCCAGCCGGCCTATCCGGCTGTGTGACCACAAGGATAACATCGTGCTCGGCCGCCAGGGCGCGCAACACCGGCACCGCGAACTCTGGCGAACCCATGAATACAGCTCTAGCGCGCAATTCCGCCGACCCCGCCAGATGGGACGGAGCCATTGTACATGGCCGGCAGGCAGGGCTCAAGCCGCCCCTGCACGGCGTGCGAGCAAGCTGCCCCCACACGGCAACTTGCTGGGGCTCCGGCCTTGTGGTAGTCTTTTGCTGGCTCTGCTTTGCGCGTGATGCTGGAACCACTGCGTTCTGAGCCAACAGCCTACACGAGGGGCCTTATATCTTGTCCTGGATGCGGACGCTTTCGGGCGAGGCAGAAGGGGCATTGCGGGCCCCACCTGCGAGTGCAGGTTCAGAACTAGCCAGCACACGGCACGGCGGGGCCGACGTTTTTTGTGCAGTTGCTCCCCTCGACTTGAGCTCCTGATAACTCACTGAAGGTCGACGAGCTCTCCACAAGTTCACCACATTGCCGTGCTAGATTGGTAGCTGAGGCGAGCTCAGCCGGTCGATGGTACTAAGCGGCTGGCTTTGGAGGAGGTGTTGGGATGACGAGATGGACGAAGTTAGTTGGTCTTGGGCTTGCGTTGGCCCTGGTGGCCAGCATTGCTGTGGCAGTTAGGCCGGTCCTGGCTCAAGAGCCCACTGCCACCCCCCAGCCCGGCAGCGGGACGACCGTTCTGGGCAAAGGGCTGGGGTGGCTCTCGGGCTTCGCGCGCGGCTGGGTGCAGATGTTCGACGCTGTGGCGGAGGCGCTGAAGCTCTCGCCGACACAGCTTTTCGAACAGCTGCACAGCGGCAAGACCATTGAGGAGATCGCCAAGGACCAGGGGGTTGACCTCTCCGCAGTGGAGCAGGCTATCCAGAAGGGCCGAATTGAGGCCATGAAGGCTGCCATCCAGCAGGCGGTCAAGGATGGCAAGCTCACCCAGGAGCAGGCGGATTGGCTGCTTGAAGGCCTCGAGAAGGGGTACATCCCCGGTGGCCGCGGGATCGGCTGTGGCATGCGCTTTGGCCGCGGTTGGGGCGGTGGCGGCCGAGCGCCAGAGCGGGGCTTATGGGGCGGCATGGGCCGGTTCTTTGGCCGGGGCGCGCCTTGGGGCCCAGCGCCACAAGGGCAGGGCGGTCAATCCGGCGGTCAGTCTTAGCATGCGCTGCGGCTGGAGCTCGCCTCGACCTCAAAATTGCCGGATAGGCTCCCGCCGGTTGTGTGGATCTTCGGGCGGCAAGGTTGGCTGAGAGCTATGGACAAGGGGGCGCCGAAGGGGCCAAGGTTGCCGCCCCTTCTTTTTTCTTCCCGGGGATTGAGGCCAGGTCGTTTGAGATGAGCTTGCCCCCAGCAGTAGAATGGCGCTGCTAGCAGCGAACTTGCTGCTGGTTCGGGAGGCTTGGCTGGTGCAGTTGCTGGGGGAGGCATGGGCGAACTTATCCGTTTGGCTTTGCTTGGCGCTGGACGTATCGGGCGAGTGCATGCCGTAAACCTGGCACGGCACCTGCCCGGAGCCGTTCTGGATTGCATCGCGGATGTGGATCTTGCTGCTGCGCAGCGGCTTGCGGCTGAGCTGGGCGTAGCATGTGTCTGCGCGGATCCGCTGGAGGCTCTCTCTCGTCCCGAGGTCGATGGCGTCGTCATCTGCACGAGCACCGACACGCATGTGCCGCTAGTTGTCGCTGCTGCAGAGCGTGGCAAGCACGTTTTTTGCGAGA
>JAPWUW010000019.1 GCA_028275325.1 Anaerolineae bacterium
CACCTATACTTGCGGCTAAGAGGAGGGGATCTCTCCCTGGTGTTTGCCGGGTAAGGAGTGTTTTCCTGTGAGCGTCGTAAGCCCTGCAGCCATCGTTCCTCCCACATCCCGAGTGGCGATGCGCCAGAGCTCGCTGCGGAGATGGCTGAGAACCAACGGCCCCTACTTGCTCATGTCCGCGCCAGCTGTGGCGCTGCTCTTTGTCTTCGCTTACCTGCCCATGTTTGGGATCATCATTGCCTTTAAGGAGTACCGGTTCGACCAGGGCATCTTCGGCAGCCGATGGATCGGGTTCACGAACTTCCGCTTTCTGTTCGGCTCCGACATTGCCTGGCGGATCACGCGCAACACGGTGGTGATGAACTTCCTCTTCATCGTGGCCGGCACGATTGCCAACATAACAGTGGCACTCTTGCTCTATGAACTGCAGGGAAAGCTGCGGGCGAAGCTTTACCAGTCGGCAATGTTTCTGCCGTACTTCATCTCCTGGGTGGTAGTCGGGTACTTCGTCTTCGCTTTCTTGAGCCTGGAGCAGGGCATTGCAAACAAGGTTCTCGTGAGCCTGGGGTTGGAGCCGGTAGCTTGGTATCGCGAGCCAAAGTACTGGCCGGCCATCCTGGTGTTCGTGCACTTGTGGAAAAGCGTTGGCTACGGGAGCATCCTGTATTTGGCCGTCATGTTGAGCATAAACCAGGAGCTATTCGAGGCGGCAAGGGTAGATGGCGCAAACAAGCTGCAGCAAATCCGTTACATTACGTTGCCGCACCTGGTGCCTGTGGTGATCGTGCTGGTGCTCTTTGCGATATCCGGCATCTTCCGCTCGGACTTTGGCCTCTTCTTCAATGTGACGCGCAACCAGGCTGCTCTGTACCCGACGACGGATGTCATTGATACGTTCGTGTACCGGGCGTTGCGGCAGCTCAATGACCTTGGCATGTCTGCAGCGGCGGGTGTATACCAATCCGTGGTGGGCTTTGTCATGGTGGTCACGGTCAACTGGGCGATCCGGAGGATCGACCCAGATAAGGCACTGTTCTAGGAGGCCTGTTCCTTGGGCAAGAGGCGTGGGCCCAGCAAGTACCGGTTGATGCGCCTTTTGAGCAGCGCGGCCATAAACCTCGCGCTGGGCACGATTGCTGCGGTTTGCCTCATTCCGTTCTGGGTGGTGATTGCGGCTTCCTTCTCCTCGGAGCGAGCCCTGGTCGAAAGCGGTTACTCCCTCGTGCCGCGCGGCTTCAACACGCTTGCTTACCGGTATCTGCTGGTGGACAGCGCACAGGTGCTGCGTTCCTATGGTGTCTCGGTCACAGTGACGCTTGTGGGGACTGCTCTTGGCCTCTTTGTGATGGCCTTGCTTGCCTACGCTATTTCGCGCCGCACCTTCAAGCTGCGCAGGGCGCTGGCGTTTTACGTTTTCTTCACCATGCTTTTCAGCGGTGGCCTTGTCCCCTCCTACATCCTGATAACGCAGTATCTGCGGTTGCGAGACACTCTTTGGGTGCTCTTTGTGCCACATCTTGTGATACCGGGGTGGGTGCTCATCCTGCGCACCTACTTCCTGGATTTGCCCGAGGAGTTGCTGGAAGCGGCAAGGATCGATGGGTGCGGCGAGTGGCGCATGTTCTTCCAGATCGTGGTGCCGCTTTCGACGCCAGGGCTTGCCACGATCGGGCTGTTTGCCATGCTCATGTTCTGGAATGACTGGTTCACGCCACTCCTTTACATCGAGGATCAGAGGTTCTACCCGATTCAGTATCTCCTGTACACCATTGTGAACAACATGGATTTCCTCGATCGGCTTTCGCAGCAGGCGGGCATCAGGGTTGAGCCGCCCCGTATCCCGGCACGCATGGCGATGGTAGTCTTGGCGATTGGGCCGATCCTCCTTGCTTACCCATTTGTGCAGCGCTACTTCATCCAGGGGATCCGAGTTGGGTCGCTCAAGGGCTAGCTGATGTTGCTGACCAACTCCAATAGGAGGTGCGCTATGTTTGGCAACAGGGTGTTCTCGCGTCGATCGGTGTTGCAGGCCGGGGCAGTAGCTGTGGGGGCTGGAGTGCTTGCAGCGTGCGCGCCCACACCTGCTCCTGCGCCAGCTACCGGCGCAGCGGAGCAAGCGACCCCGCCGCCAGCAGGGGGCGCAGTGCCGCAGCTCATCTATTACTACGGCACAAGGCAGATGTTCAAGGACACGCCGCTTGTCCAGGAGGAGATGAACAAGATCTTGCGGCCCGCCATTGGCGCAGAGATTCAGCTGAACCCTATTGAGTTTGCCGCTTTCAACGACAAGATGCAGCTCAAGAACGCTGCGGGCGAGAAGTACGACCTTGTCTTCACCTCCAACTGGACCAACAACTACTACGACAACGTGCGCAACGGCATTTTGCTCGACATAACCGACCTTCTGCCGCAGCTGGCGCCGCAGTATTGGAGCCAGATCAAGCCAGGCGTCTGGGCGGCGGCAATGGTGAAGGGGCGGCTGTACGCAGCGATCAACCAGCAGACATGGACGTACAACTTTGGGCCTCGTTGCCCGAAGATGTATGCGGACAAGTACGGCCTGGATTGGAGCAAGATCAACAAGCTTGAAGATATGGAGCCATACTGGGAGGCGGTGAAGAAGGGAGAGCCTGCGGACGTGAAGCCGATAGGCTGTGATGACCGCGGCAGTGGCGGCGTGTGGAGCATCTATTACCGGGCGGACGACCTGGGGTTGGGCATTGCCATGTACGATCTCGAAGACGAGGACCCGGAGTTCGTCTTCGTCTGGGATTTCCCGCGCTGGGTGGAGACGATGCGAATGGTTCGGCGGTGGAATGAGGCGGGCTATTACGGCAAGGAGCCATGGCCAGCCTCTGAGTTTGCGGCCAAGGAAAGGGCTGGCAAGTACGCCTCTCACTTCCACAACAACAAGCCCGGCATCGAGGCGGAGATGAAAGCGATGACGGGCTTCGAGTGGACAGCGAAGATCCTGGCCAAAAACTACCTGCTCACAAACTCCATCATCGCCACGATGACGGGCGTCAACAAGAAGACCTCGAGCGCCGAGGCATGTATGAAGTACTTTGAGCTCATCAACACCGACAAGGTGCTTTACAACTTGCTCTGCTACGGCATCGAGGGCAAGCACTGGGTCTGGGTTGACAAGGAGAAAGAGGTCATTGGCTGGCCGGAAGGCCTGACTGCTGAGAACCACCCCTACAACCCGAACACGGATTGGCAGTTCGGCAACCAGTTCAACGCCTACTACACTGACCCCAGCAAGGTGGGCGCGTGGGAGGCGACGCGCAAGCTGAACGAGGAGGCTCCTCCATCGCCGGTCATCGGCTTCTCGTTCGACAGGGAGCCGGTGAAGACGGAACTGGCCCAGGTCAAAGCCGTGACGGACGAGTACATCACCATGGGCATTGGCTTCCTGGACTTCGACAAGGTTTTGCCCGAGTACAGGGACCGGATCCTTTCAGCTGGGGGGGACAAGATTCTTGCCGAGGTCAATCGTCAGCTGCAGGAATGGAAGGCATCGCGGTAACGGTGCCAGTCTGGTGGCCGGCAGGGCCGATCGGCCCTGCCGGCCACCTTCTTTCAGGTGTTTGTGGCTGCTGCTTCGACCAGTGGCTCCACAACCAGCGTAAGCCCCTCGGCGGCGACGATCCGCACCGGTTCTCCAGCTGGGATGGTGCCAGACCGGCTGCGTGCCCGCCACAGTTCGCCGCGCACGAAGATAAGCCCCTCTGGAGCCAGCTCCTGGCGAGTTGTGCCGATCGCCCCGATCAGGGATTCGCGCCCGGTGGTGGCAGGGCGGTGCTGTGCACCAACGGCTTTGGCCACCACAAAGCCGAAGAATGCTGCCGAGAACAGGGCGACTGCGGCCACCAGCGTGCGGGAGACGCGGTAAACGGGGGAGTTGAAGAGCACGAGTGCGCCCAAGACAAAGCAGACAAGGCCCAAGAGCATGAGGATGCCGTGTGTTGGCGCCTTCACTTCGGCCACGAAGAGCGCAAAGGCAAGGAGCATGAGCCCCAGGCCAGCCCAGTTGACTGAAAGCACACCGAGCGCGAAGAACCCGAGGATCAGGCAGATCGCGCCAACTATGCCCGCCACATAGCCACCAGGGCTGGAGAGCTCAAAGAGCAGAGCGTTAACGCCTATGGTGAGCAGGATCAGGGCAATGTTGGGGTCCAGGATTGTGTGCAGGAATTGCTCTAGGGCGTTCATGGGCAGCACTCGCTCAGCTGCCGCAGCTGTTTGCAGCCTGAGGGTGCGTTCCTGAACGCGTACCTCGCGCCCGTCGAGCTGGCGCAGCAGGTCTGCTGTCGACACCGCCATGATGTCGATCACCCCCAGCTCAAGCGCCTCTTCAGCTGTCAGGGCTGCGCTCTCGCGGACGGCCTTTTCGACCCATTCCTGCGCTTCGGGAGGTCGGCGCGCTGCTAGCGCCTTGAGATCGGCGATCACGATGTTCTCGGCCTTGCGCCGTTCGGTCTCTCCCAGCTCGCCCTGCATGCTCACCGGGCTGGCAGCTCCGATGCTCGTGCCGGGGGCCATGGCTGCCACATGTGCGGCCAGGGTGATGATGGTGCCAGCTGAGGCAGCAGTGGCGCCAGAAGGCGCAACGTAGACAACCACGGGGATCTGCGCGGCCTGCATCGCCTGGACGACCTCGCGCGTCACGTTGAGGCTACCGCCAGGAGTGTTGAGCATGAGGATGACGCAGGCTGCCCCTTGCGACTGTGCCTCGCGCAGGCCCCGCTCGATGTAAGCCTGCATTACCGGCGTGACTGGGCCCTTCAGCTTGAGGACAAACGCCTGGGGGCGGGCCGCTTGCGCCCATGCACCCTTGGTAGCAAGAGGCGCAGAGAAAAGCAGTACGGCGGTTACAAGGGCAAGTAATGGCCACCGACGCACAAAGGCCCTCCGCAGCAGGGATTGTAGGACTAAAGACTATAATAGCACTCCGCTGTGATAGGGGCAGCTATGCTCTCCCGATGCACGGCAAGATGCGGTTGGTCTGCTGCCCAGATTGCGCTCGTGTCGAGGGGAGCAGCACAGTGTATAATCGCGCTGAACCCTGATTGCTGAGGAGAGCGGGAGCACATGGCTCTGCCAATCCGGATCTGCGACGCGGCGAAGCACGTGGGCGACGAGGTTATCCTGCGGGGCTGGCTGTACGGGCGCACCGACAAGGGCCGCCTCCAGTTCCTGCTTGTGCGCGATGGCACAGGTGTCATGCAGGCTGTTGTCTTGGAGGGCAGCGTGCCCCCAGAGGCTTTTGCCGCCGCCAGGCGCGTATCGCAGGAATCCTCGCTTATCGTCTGCGGCATGGTGCGGCAAGATCGACGGGCGCCTGGAGGATATGAGCTGGCAGTCTCGAATCTGGAAATTGTCCAGCTCGCGCAGGAGTACCCGATCCAGCCCAAGGAGCATGGTGTGGATTTCCTCATGGATTGGCGGCACCTCTGGATACGCTCGCCCAGGCAGGCCGCAATCCTGCGCGTGCGCGCCCACATCATCAGGGCCATCCGCAACTGGCTTGACGAACATGGCTTCGTGAACGCCGACACACCAATAATCACGCCCTCGGCCTGTGAAGGCACAACCACGCTCTTTCCCATTGACTACTTCGGCGCGCCGGCGTACCTCACCCAGAGCGGCCAGCTGTACAACGAGGCTACGGCCATGGCGCTGGGGAAGGTGTACGCCTTCGGCCCCACCTTCCGAGCGGAGAAGAGCAAGACACGCCGGCACTTGACCGAGTTCTGGATGGTCGAGCCAGAGATGGCTTACGCGGATCTGGAAGAGAACATGCGCGTGGCCGAGGAGCTGGTGAGCCATGTCGTGCAGAGCACGCTGCAGCACTGCCAAAGGGAGCTCCAGGAACTAGAGCGAGACACAAAGCCGCTGGAGCGCGTTTGTCCGCCGTTCCCGCGCTTGCACTATGACGAAGCGGTCCGCCTCCTCAACGAATGGGGTGTACCCCTTGAGTGGGGTGACGATTTCGGTGCGCCCCATGAGACGGCCATTGGCGAACACTTCGACAAGCCGGTGCTTGTCCACCGCTACCCGGCAAAGGTGAAGGCCTTCTACATGCAGCCTGACCCTGACCGGCCGGAGTTGAGCCTCTCAGTGGACATGATCGCACCTGAGGGTTACGGCGAGATAGTGGGCGGTGGGCAGCGCATCCACGACCTGGCGCTCTTGGAACGCCGGCTGCAAGAGCACGGCCTGCCCCGTGAGGCCTACGAGTGGTACTTGGACTTACGCCGCTATGGCAGCGTGCCCCATTCCGGCTTCGGCCTTGGGCTCGAGCGAACCGTGGCCTGGATATGCGGGCTGCAGCACATACGCGAGACGATCCCTTTCCCTCGGACGCTCGGGCGCGTCTGGCCGTAGCATTCGCGGCCTAGCGGCGCAACCGCAAAAGCTGAGCCACATCGCGGAGGAAATCCGGCACAACCTCCTTTGGAAAGCGCGGCCAGGTGACGACAATGACAATGGCAATCCACAAGGCTGCCAGGACGAAGTGCGCGAAGGCGTAACGGTAGGCTGTCGCCAGGGCGAGAAGGTAAATGGGCGCCTGCATGGCCATGCCAAGTGCCCGGTTGCCGCTGAGGGAATAGCCCGCCACCGCGAGCAGAAAGTAGGCAAGCGCTACCAAGCCGCTCACATAGCCGGACCATGCGAGGTAAAAGAGGACACCGCCCGCGACTGCGATGTCGACCTCAAGATCCCTGCGGCCGATCCATGTTTGTCTCGGGCAGGGCTTGAGCCGTGCAAGAGTGCCATCTAGCAGGTCAGTCACCCAAGCGCAGACGAGGCCAACCATGGCCCTGCCAAGCCCATCGGCGCCGAGGGCGAGGCCCACCCAGGCTATGTACACAGCCAAGAAGCAGCGTGCCCCCGTGAGTGTGTCGGCAACCAACTTCGCAAGCGGCAGGCCGTGCATCGCACACCTCCGCACGTTACACCCAGCCCGATTGTACTACAGCCTGGCCAGCCCCAGCATCCAGCCAGCTGCGCCTGCCCTCAGCGCCTCTACACGCCTGCGTAGGCATGGAAGCCCCCATCCACCGGGATCACAGCACCTGTCACAAAGGCTGCCGCCTCAGAGGCCAACCACAACGCGGCTCCCACGAGGTCCTGCGGCTCCCCAAAGCGGCCGGCAGGAGTGTGTGAGAGAATCGACTTGCCCCTCGGCGTAAGCTCCCCTGTGCCTTCCTCCAGCAGGAGAAAGCGGTTCTGGTCAGTAAGGAAAAAGCCCGGGGCAATACCGTTCACGCGTATGCCCTTCGAGTACTCGTGGGCTACGTGCACCGCAAGCCACTGCGTGAAGTTTGCCAGAGCGGCCTTGGCTGCCGCATAGGCCGGGATGCGCGTTAGCGGACGGTAGGCGTTTATGGAGATGATGTTGATCACTGCGCCGCGCCCGGCCTTCGCCATCGCCCTGCCGAAAGCCTGGCAACACAGGAAGGCCGACAGAAAGTTGAGCTCAAAGAGGGAGCGAATGGCTCCTTCGGGCAGGTCAAAGAAGGATAACTCGGGCCCGGTTGTCGCCTCCGGCCGATTCCCGCCCACGCCGTTCACCAACACGTCGACGCGCCCATAATCGGCAAGAACTGACTCGGCGACCTTCTGCAGGCTAGCTTTCTCAAGCACATTGCAGGTATACGGCCTCGCCACCCCGCCTTCCGAGCGTATCGCTTGCGCAAGCTGCTCGACCTTGCCAGCCGCCACATCCAGCAGCGCTACCGTGGTCCCGGCGGCGGAAAAGCCACGGGCTATAGCGCTGCAAAGAGCACCGGCAGCGCCAGTTATGACTGCGACCTTCCCGCTAAGCCCAAACAGATTCTCCAGGTATCCGCTCTGCATCGGCTCCTACCTCTTTGTGCGTGCCTCAGCTTGCGTTGCTGGGCGAGGGTGCCTGCTTTCGCCTGTAGCGATGTACACGCCAAGCAAGATGAATAATCCACCCAACCCGGTGAGCGGCGGCACTGGCTCGTCCAAGATCAAGAGAGCAAGAAGGCTTGCGCCGACCGGCTCAAGCATCGTGCTCAAGGCCACATAGGTTGCCGAGAGGTGCCGCAAAGCCCAGTTGAGGCCCGTGTGGCCGATAAGCTGGGGGATGACGGCCATGGCCAGTAGCCAAGCATATGCGCGGCCGGAAAGCCCAAAAAGGCGCTCCTCCCGCACCAGGGCAAAGAGCCACAGAAGCGCAGCGCTCACCAGGTACACAGGAGCAGTGTATGCCAAAGTTGAGTGCTGCTGGCGCAGGCGCCTGCCCACGAGAAGGTAGCCCGCCATCATGACGGCCCCTGTAAGGGCCAGCAGGTCACCAGAAAGGCCGAACTCGCTCCGGTTCAGGTCGGCCCAGCCTATGAGGACGGTGCCGCACAGCGCAGCCCCTATCCCGAGCCAGAGCCGCCGCTGTGGCCGTTCGCCCAACACAAGCCAAGAGCCCAGGGCAGCAAATACAGGCCCTGTCGTCACGAGGACAACGGAGCTTGCCACGCTCGTGAACTGGAGAGATGCCACCCAACTGCTGAAGTGTAGCGCGAGAAACAGCCCCGCAAGCCCGAGGGATTTGGCTTTGTGCCGCATGAGCTGAGCTGTGGAGTGCGGCTCTAGGGCAAAGGCACATGGCACCCACAAGAGGCTTGCCAGCCCAAGGCGCCAAGCGGCGATAGCGAGCGGCCCAACGCCCTCCGCCTGCGCCAGGCGGATGAGCACCGCCGCACACGATATGGCAAGGATCGCCACTGCGAGCACAACGAAGACCCTCAACTGCAAGCCCACCTCCAGGGGTGACCACGTGTAGCAGAAAAAGGCTACATTCCCACGCGATGATGTCAAGCCGCAAGTTGAGGCTGTTCATGTTTGCGCTCGCTTGTGCCTCGCTATATAGTGAGTACATCCGGCGATGCCGGGCTGCACCTTTTGCCCTGCCTTTGTGGCTCGTTGCAAGAGCCATCAACCCCTAAGGCAGCAAGAAACCCGCATGCGAGCTGGCGTGCCCATGCCCATAACCAGGCCAAGAGCATTAGGCGCGCGCGTACCTGCGGGTTGGTCAAAAGGCCAGGAATGCATACGCCGGCAGCAACTGTGCCGATGGAGGGGCAAGGTAAAGTCAAATGTACGACAACGCTGAAAACCTGCGCGAAGAAGAGCCTCCTGACCTCGCGGAGGAGCCTCCCCCTAGTTGGCCTGGGGTAACCAGCGCCGAGTGGAACGACTGGCGCTGGCAGATGCGGCACTGTCTGCGCACCGCTGACCAACTGCAGCGCTTTATCCGCCTGACTGACGAAGAGCGCGTCGCTCTTGCGAACCCTGTGCACCTGCGGGTACAGCTTACCCCTTACGTCGTCTCGCTAATCGATCCTAAGGACGAGAACTGCCCAATCCGCCGCCAGCTCATCCCGACAGTCGCCGAGTGCGTTGCCTGCGAGGAGACAAGCCCGGATTCCTTGGCGGAAGACGAACAATCGCCCGTCCCGCATCTCGTCCATCGCTACCCGGATCGAGCCCTGCTCTTGGCGACGACCCTGTGTGCGTCCTATTGCCGGTATTGCACCCGCAGCCGCCTTGTAGGCGCTCGCGCCGGTGTGCGGGATTGGCAACCAGCGTTGGATTACATTGCCGCTCACCCCGAGATTAGAGATGTGCTCATCTCCGGTGGGGATCCGCTCACCCTGGCAGATTCCGTCCTGGAGCGGCTGCTCAGCGGCCTTCGGGCTATCCCGCATGTGGAAGTTATCCGTATCGGGACTAGGGTTCCGTTCTTCCTGCCGCAGCGCATAACTCGCGACCTCGTCGCGATGTTGCGCCGCTACCACCCGCTCTGGATGAACATTCACTTCAATCACCCCAAGGAGCTTGCACCAGCGGTGGAGCGCGCGCTTGCCCGGCTGGCAGATGCGGGCATCCCGCTCGGCTCGCAGTCGGTGCTGCTTGCGGGAGTGAACGATTGCCCCAATATCATCAAGGCGCTTGGCCAAAAACTGGTGCGCAACCGCGTGCGGCCCTACTACCTGTATCAGTGCGATCTGGTCGTTGGCGCGGCACACTTCCGCACGCCTGTCGCTAAGGGCATAGAGATCATGGAGGCGCTGCGCGGCCACACCTCTGGGTTTGCTATACCTCTATACGTCATTGATGCCCCGGGCGGTGGGGGCAAAGTGCCGCTTCTGCCCAACTACCTTGTGAGCACTTCCGACACGCACGTGGTGGTGCGCAACTTCGAGGGCATGCTCAGCGCCTACGCCCAGCCCAGAGATTACCGGCCACACGATTCGAGCCGCTGCCCCTACTGTGGACAAGAAAAGGCCAGGGGGGTGGCAGCCATGCTCTCGGGCCAGCTACGCACGATCGAACCAGAGGGGTGGCGGCAGGCGCACGCTCACCGGGGGGAGCCGGCAGAGCTCACGGAAGAGGTTTACGGATGACGGCAAGCAAGGGGCGGGGCTTTCGGGTGGCCGTGCTCTGCAACCGCAAGGCACGGGTTCCGCACGTTGCTGGCGCACCGGCAGATTACCTTGCCGAATACGATACCGATGAAACTGTGCAGGCGATCGTGAGAGCGCTCGAATCGGCCGGCCACGAGGCATTGGTTTTGGAAGCGGATTCGACCCTTCTTGATACGTTGCGGCAAGCTGCACCTGACATCTGCTTCAACATTGCTGAGGGGCTTCGTGGTGAGGCGCGAGAAAGCCAGGTGCCAGCGCTCCTTGAGATGCTGGGCATTCCCTACACTGGCTCTGGCGTCCTGGCAAACGCCCTGTCCCTCGATAAGGCCATGTGCAAGCGCGTGTGGATGGCGCACGGGCTTCCTACGGCGCCTTTCCAGGTCTTTCACCGCCCGGATGAGCCATTGCGCGTGGGCCTGCGCTTCCCGCTCTTTGTGAAGCCAGTGCGGGAGGGCTCAGGAATGGGGGTCGACCCAGGTTCTGTCGTGCACGATGAGCCGGCGTTGCGCCAGAGGCTCAGCTGGGCCATCGGATCTTACCGGCAGCCGGCCCTGGTGGAGCCATTCCTCCAGGGCCGGGAGTTCACAGTGGGGCTCATCGGCAACAACAGGGCCTGCCTGCCAGTGCCCGACTCTTGCCTTTACGACGAGCGCGGCTTCCACGTGTTTCCGGTGCTGGAAATAGATGTCAGCCCGATCCCAGCCTCTCAGGGCATTTACAGCAGCCACGTCAAGAGCGAGCGCCCAACTGAGCCGCGCTACCTTTGCCCAGCGCCCATCGGAGCGGAGCTTGCAAGGCAGCTGCAGGATCTGGCCGTCGCTGCGTTCTTGGCCATAGGTGCCCTGGACGTGGGCCGGCTTGATTTCCGGCTCGACGAGCACGGGAAGCCGCACCTGCTCGAGATCAACACCTTGCCGGGCCTCAACCCGCGCTACAGCGACATCGTCATGGCCGCACACGGCGAGGGCATGCCTTACGAATCTCTAGTGAACGAGATACTGCAACTTGCCATTGCCCGTTACGGCTTGGCCACCTCTAGCTCCACTGGAGGATCACCCCTGTCCAGCCAGGGCGACCGCGTTCCAGCATCTTGTAGGCTTGAGGGGCAGCTGTAAAGGGCACCCTGTGCGTGATCAGGTGCCCCACTTTCAGCTGCCCCTGCTGCAGCCATTCCAGGAAGAGCCTGCGGTTGAGCTGCTGAGTCCACGGGAAGTAGTGGTGGGGGACAATTGGCGCCAGTGGCTGGAAGCAGCCAAGTATGGCAAGTTCCCGCCGCTGAAGCTCTGTGTACGGGTCTATCTCCACCTTCTTCGGCAGGCTGCCCACGACCACAAGGCGGGCGCCGAACGCCGCAGCCCGCATCATGAGCGGGATCGTGCCCTCTCCAAGGTGTGTAGCCTCAAACAGAACGCGCACACCAATGCCGTTTGTGATCTCGAGGAGATGGCCAACCACATCGTCTTTGCCGGCCTGCACCAAATGTTGCGCACCGCTCTCCCTTGCAAGCTGGAGGCGATCCTCGCGCAGGTCGACAGCGATGACCGGGCAAGCACCAGCCAGGCGAGCAAGCTGCACCAACAGCTGTCCGACCACGCCAACGCCGAACACAGCCACCGACTCGCCCAGCTGAAGGGCGCTGCGGCGCACGGCGTGCATGGCAACGCTGCCCAGGATGGCAAAGGTCGCTTCCTCGGAGCTCACCCCCGGCGCAATGACCTCCCAATAGTCTGGGCCTCCCGGCTTATCCACCGCTAGGTCGAGCAGGATATGAGAGCTATGTTGTCCCATCGTTAGCACCCGCTGGCCCACCTGGAGCTCCTGCACCCCCTCCCCGACCTCAGCAACCGTTCCCACAGCAGCGTACCCCGGGTAGACCGGAAAGCCACGGTGGGTAGAGAGCTGGCCTAACAAAAGGTGCAGCTCTGTGCCCCCGCTGATCAGGCTGCACTCACTGCGCACGAGCACCTGACGCGGCCCTGGCTGCGGCAATGCGAATTCTTCAATGCTGGCGTAGCCAGGCCCCAAGAACACGACACGCTTGCCACTTCCAGCCATGCCACTCAAGACCCCCTTCGCGAAACGTCCCACGCACTGAGTATAAGCGCGGGGAAGCTCGGGTCAAAGACAATGGCGCCTGCGGTACCGTGCTTAGTGGCGTCACATGTCCTATACTGGCTGCGCGTGCCTGAAGCACAATGCCAGAGGTCTATGCTGTGTGGTGGGCCGCCAAACAGCTCAAGCACGATAGGTACATTTTCGCCGCTTTCATCGGCGCAGCCCTGGTTCTTGCGCTTTCTAGCCTTATCCCTTGGGCAACGGCCGAGCGAGAAGTGCCGCTCGCCCCCAAGCGCACGATACCCGACACGGACGTGAACCCTTTCGGAGCGAACTTTTTCCTTCCCCGTGAGGTGGAAGACTGGAAGCGCGAGCGCACCGTGAGCATGGCTGCTGAAGCGGGCATCCGCTGGGCCAAGATTCAGTTCGCCTGGGCAGAGATGGAACGCAATGCAAAGGCCCGCACGCCCGAGGAGCTTGACTTCGCCAAGTACGATGCTATCGTCGATCTATGCTTGCGCTATGGCCTGCGCGTCATCGCCAGGCTGGACCGGGCTCCCGATTGGAGCCGGGCAGATGACTCCGTTCCCGGCAGCCCGCCTGACAACTTTCAGGACTACGCTGATTTCGTCTACGCTTTTGCCAAGCACTACCAGGGGCGGGTTGACTACATCCAGATATGGAACGAGCCAAATCTGTGGCAGGAATGGGGCAACAGGCCTGTCGACCCGGCCGGGTATGTTGAGCTCCTGCGCCTGGCCTATATCCGCGCCAAAGAAGCGAACCCAAACGTGCACATCCTCAGCGCGCCTCTTGCCATCACCCTTGGGGAACCGCATCCGGAGCCTGGCCGCTGGTCAGCGATGAACGACCTGCAGTACCTGGAAGAGATGTACAAGGCAGGCGCAGCTGCCTACTTCGACATACTGTCGGCGAATGCGTTTGGCATGGATCTGCCTCCAGAGGACGCTCCCAGTCCAAACAAGCTCAATTTCAGCAGGGTGCTACTCCAGCGCCAGATCATGGAACGGTTTGGAGATGCGAACAAGGCCATCTGGCTCAATGAGTTCGGCTGGAACGCTGCTCCACCTGATTTTCCGCCGGAGAAACTGATCTGGAAGAGGGTGAGCGAGGAACAACAGGCCGAATACTCGCTGCGGGCGATCGAGATGGCTCGCTCGCGGTGGCCCTGGATCGGGGTTTTCAGCTTCTGGTACTTCCGCCAGGTGGGGGATATCCCGGCCGATAGGGCGGACTACTACTTCCGGATAGTGGATGTCGACTTCACGCCACGCCGGCTGTATTATGCCATCAAGGATGCTACAGCCTCGCTCGCCGTAGCTCAGCCAGGCTACCATGAGGAGACAAGCCCGGGCGCGGAGTGGGGGCCTGGGTGGCGCCAGGAGATCAGCAGCGAGGCAAGCGGAAGGGGCGTTGTGGTCTCAGATCGGCCGGGCTCCACGCTCACGCTCACGTTCAAAGGCTCGGGAGTCTCCCTTATCGCCATAGAGGACAGCCGCTCAGGCGCGCTGCTTGTCACGCTCGATGGCAGGCGCGTCCCCGGTCTGCCTGTGGACGAGGAGGGCAATTCTTTCGTTGACCTCTATTCACCAGAGCGTCGGTTCCAGGCGCCGATCCCCATTGTGCAGGGGCTGGGAGAAGGCCAGCACACGCTGCGGCTGACAGTTGCCCCAAAGGCAAACCCCAGCTCTCGCGGCAATCGCTGCGCTGTAGATGCCTTCGTGGTCGCTCCCCCGCAGCCACCGCCATTCCCCCTGTGGCAGCTTGGCGCTGCCGCTGCCTTGCTTGCGGGTGGCATCTATGGCCTGCGGGCTGGCCCTGGGCGCTTCAGGGCCTGAGCTTGGCCTGCTCGTGGCGCTCAGCTACCTCAAGCGCAAGCTGGTCGATCTGCGCTAATTCTTCTGGCCCTGGCTTGCCCTTGATAACCACAGGCGGCAGTAGCTCCGCCCGCAGGTTTGGCAGCAAGCTGGGCACCTGTTGGTCCAGGCGCGCGCCCCAGCCAAAAGAGCCGTAAACACCCAGGAACAGGAGCTGGGGCCGCAGAGCGTTGACAAGCGTCGCTGCGCCAGCCACGAGCGGATGTGGCCCTGCCAGCACTGCTGGTGTCCCGAGGAGCAGTGTGGCTGCATCAACCAGCGCCATGGCGAACTTGCCCAGGTCCACGCTGCTGAGGTCGAAACGCTCCACCTGCACCCCTCTAGCCGCAAGAGCGGCCACCAGCTGTTCCGTGAGCAGCCTGGTGCTGCCGTGCATGCTGATGTACGCGACCACAGCCTTATTTCGTGGCGGCCCATCCACCCATTCCCGGTAAAGATCGAGGATGAAGGCCGGGTCATCGTACATTGGGCCATGGCTAGGGGCGACCAACCTCAACTCCTGATGGGCCAGACGCTCCAGGTGCCGGGAAATGTTGCGCGCAAATGGCATCATGATCTCGGCATAGTAGCGCTTCGCCGCCTCAGCGACGCGCCCGTGGTCCGTCGCGTAGAGCCCAGAGGTGGCAAGGTGAGAGCCGAAAAGGTCACACGGGAACAGAACCTTATCCTCGCGCAAGTAGGTGAGCATCGTCTCCGGCCAATGGACCCACGGAGCATGAATGAACTCGAGCGTGCGTCCGCCAAGAGAGATCGCTTCGCCATCGCCCACTGGTTGGAGCCTCTCAGGGGCAATGTGCAGCAAAGAAATGGCCAGGTCCGCGCCTTTCGGCGTGCAGAGGACCTTCGCGGCAGGGTAGCGGGCAAGGATCCCGGGCAGCGCGCCAGAGTGATCCTGCTCCGCGTGGTTCATCACCACGTAATCGAGCCGCGAGATGCCAAGCTCCGAGAGCGCCTCATGGAGCATTTGCGCCATCGTTGGATCCACTGTGTCGATCAATGCCGCTTTCTCGGACCCGCGAACGAGGTACGCATTGTAGCTTGTGCCATCAGGCAGAGGAATCAGGGCGTCGAAGAGCCGTCGATCCCAGTCAACCGCACCGACCCAGTAGACACCAGGCAGGAATTCCCTAGCCAGCATGGCGGTCCCCCTTTGCCGCAAGATGCAGGCTATTGTTGCCCATCTTGCTCACGTTTAGCAAGAAGCAGCCAGCATACTGCAGCGGTGGGGGCAAAGCATCAGGAGATAACTCCCAACTCCCTGCCAACCTTGGCCAGCGCCGCCAACCCGAAATCCAAGTCCTCACGGGTGTGCGCGGCTGTGTTCATGAGGCGGATCCTGGCCTTGCCGACCGGCACGGTGGGGTAACCGATGGCCATGGCAAACACACCTTCTTCGAACAGGCGGCGCGAGAACTCCTTGGCGAGTGAAGCTTCACCGAGCATGATAGGGATAATGGGCGTCTGGCTGAGCCCGGTGTCGAAACCGAGACGGCGCAACTCGGCGCGGACGTAGTGCGCGTTTTGCCACAGGCGCTGCACCAGTTCCTCTGAGGCCTCCAGGAGATCAAGCGCTGCCAGGCAGGCGGCCACATCTGGGACAGTGTTCGCGCTAGAGAAAAGGAACGGGCGTCCTCGCTGACGCAGGTATTCGATCACCAACGCTTTGCCGGCGACCACGCCGCCTACCACGCCAATGGCCTTACTGAGGGTCCCCACTTCGACGTCCACCCGCCCATGCAGGCCAAAGTGGTCGACAATTCCGCGGCCTCCTCGCCCCAACACACCCTCGCCGTGAGCGTCATCGACCATGAAGAGGAGCCCGTACCTCTCCGCCACCGCGAGCAGCTCAGGAAGCGGCGCGATGTCTCCATCCATGCTGAAGACCCCATCGGTCACCACCAGCCCGCGCCTGTAGTCCTTCCCCGGCAACCCCCGTTCCCGCACCTTGGCCTCAAGGTCGGCGGCGTCGCAGTGCCGATAGCGCACGATCTCAGCCCGAGAGAGCCGGCAACCATCAATGATGCTCGCATGGTTGAGCTCATCGGAGAAGATGACATCCTCTCGGCCAACCAACGCGGGGATCGTGGCAAGGTTGGCGTTGAAGCCGGATTGGAAGAGCACCGCATCCTCCACCCCCTTGAACTGCGCGAGGCGCCTTTCGAGCTGCACGTGCAGCGTCATCGTGCCCGCGATTGTGCGCACAGCAGCCGGGCCGATGCCATACTTCTCAATCGCCTGCACTGCCGCCTCCCGCAGCCGTGGGTGGTTGGCCAGCCCGAGGTAGTTGTTGGAGCAGAAGTTCAGCACACGGCGCCCGTCGACAATCAACCACGCTCCCTGAGGGGATTCTATGGTGCGGATGTCAATGTAGAGCCCCTGATCGCGCAAGGACGCAAGCTCCGCCTCGATCCAGAGCAGTTTCTCCTGCACTGCCATCATTCCACCTCCAAACCCAGCTTATCTGTTCTCCCGCGCTTGCCAGCACCTAGCGCCGAGCTGCCGAGCGCATCGCTTCATCTTCTGGGTCCATAAAGAGCACAACTTTTGCCGCTTGCCGCTCCGGCGCGAGCAACTGCTCAAAGCCAAGTTGCCATTGAGTGAAGGGCAGACGATGCGTGATAATGGGCTGAAAGTCCACCTTGCCGGAGCGCAGCAGCGCACCCATTTGATACCATGTGTCCCACAGCCGCCTACCCGTCACGCCGATAAGCCGCACGCCCTTGAAGACGATTTCAGCACCGAGATCCAGAGTGATCTTTTCGGCCGGCAGGCCAAAGGCAATGAAGCAACCGCCTGGCTTGAGCACCTGCAGGCCCTGCCGCACGGCGGCCGGGCTTCCGCTCATCTCCAGGACCACGTCCGCTCCATCCGGCAGGAGCCTCTGTATCTCACTCAACACGTCTTGAGTTCCGGCGTTGATGCAGAGGCTTGCGCCCACCTGAGCTCCAATCTCGAGCAGGAAAGTAGAAAGGCCGACAAGGACAATTGGCCAGGCCCCGCTTGCATTGGCCACTGCTGTTGCCCCCAAACCTGTGGGCCCATCGCCAAATATCACGACAGAACGGCCGCTCACTGGCTCGGCCAGGGCGGCGTGCACGGCGTTGCCCATGGGATCCTGGATGCTCGCCACGGCAGGGTCGAGGGTGGTGTCGTTCACCCAAAGGGAGGATTCCGGCACGGCGACGTATTCGGCAAAAGCCCCTGGCCGGTCCACCCCCAGTATCTGCAGGTTCCTGCACAGGTGCGGTAGTCCCTGCCGGCAGACGGCACAAGTCCAATCGGGGAGGTGGCTGTCGGCGGAAACGTAATCTCCCTCACGCAGGCGCTCCACGGCTCGGCCTGTAGCGACCACATACCCGCACAGCTCATGGCCGATGACAAGCGGTGTCCGCGCTCTCTCTTTGATGGCACCGTCCCACCGGTACAGGTGCAGATCTGTACCGCAGATCGAGCAAGCGCGCACCTTCACCAGCACTTCGTGCGGCCCTATATCTGGGACCGGCACCTCTCGTAGTTCCAGGCCCGGCAGAGGCTTGCTCTTCACCAGCGCGAGCATTTTCTGTCTACGAGTCACAGCTCAGCCCCCTTGATCAGACTGACCAATCTTTGCCGTGGCGGAAGATGGATTCCAGGACCGCATCGCGGGCGTGCTCGATCGCCACGCGCATCGCCTCCCGAGCTGCATGCGGATCCCGACGCCGAAACGCATCCAGGAGGAGGTGGTGTTCGGCCAGCATTGAGTCGGCATCATTGCTGAGATCCAGCCTGAGGACGAGCAGCCGCTGCATTTGCTCCAGGATGCGCGCCAGCGCTTCCACGAGGAGCCGGTTGCCGGTTGCGCGGGCCACGCTCAGGTGAAACTCACGGTTCTCGTTGAGATAGGCCTTGTAGCTCTCGATATCCCCGGCCACATAGCGGCTGGAGAGGGCGGCAAGACGCTCTATTTCCCGCTGCGGGATGCACGGAGCTGCGAGCTCAGCCGCCGCCGTCTCGAGAATGAGGCGCAGCTGGAAGATATCCAGCACATCGCGCACCGTCACGCCCGCCACGAAGTAGCCGCGCCTGGGGATCACCTCAACCAGGCCCTCTTGCGCGAGGGCGTGCAGCGCATCTCGCACCGGCGTCAGGCT
>JAPWUW010000219.1 GCA_028275325.1 Anaerolineae bacterium
GTGCGTCGCCAAGCCGCGCATGCCGCAGTTCAACTGCAGCCCAACTCTCCATCGCCCCCTCCACCTCACTTGCCATGCCTCTATCCTACCACAACTCACCCGACATCAAGTTGTGGGTAACGATGAGATTGCTCCAGGGCAGGGGGCGTGTTATCATCAGCGGGCTATGGGCGTGCAGGTGCATGAGACAGCTGTCGTTTACCCGGGCGTCGAATTAGGCGAAGGGACGATCGTTGGCGAGTACGCTGTGCTCGGGGTTCCACCCAGGGGTGTAGATGCTGGCGCGTTGCCGACAGTGATCGGCCCTGACAGCGTCATCCGTTCGCACACGGTGATTTATGCTGGCAACCGGGTGGGGGCCGCGTTCCACACAGGTCACGGTGTTCTCATTCGCGAGCTGAACACCATCGGCAATGAGGTGAGCATCGGCAGCCATACGGTGGTGGAGCATCACGTTCTTGTGGGGGACCGCGTCCGGGTGCATTCTAATGCGTTCATCGCAGAGTACTCGGTCCTTGAGGAGGGATGCTGGGTCGGACCGTGCGTGGTCTTCACGAACACGCTGCACCCGTTGTGCCCAAGGGCAAAAGAGTGCATGCGCGGGCCCCGTGTCCGGCGCTTCGCGAAAATTGGGGCGGGCTGCGTCTTGCTGCCCGATCTTGAGGTTGGTGAGTGGGCGCTGGTAGGGGCAGGCTCTGTGGTGACAGCGGACGTTCCTCCCAGGGCAGTTGTGGCAGGAAACCCGGCTGTGCTCCTCAAAGAGATTGCGCAACTTTCTTGCCCTTATGGGCTCATGGATCGGCCATATAAGGAGCCTGGGGGATGATGAACGTTAATTCGGGCTCTGAGGCCATTCCCCTGGTCGACCTGCGTGCACAGCATGAGGCCATTCGTGAGGAGCTGCATGCGGCCTTGGAGCGGGTCCTGGGCAGCTCGCGCTTCATTGGTGGTGAGGAGGTGAGTGCCTTTGAGGCTGAGTTTGCCTCTTACTGTGGCACATCTTACTGCATTGGGACTGCTTCGGGGACTGCAGCACTCTCTCTGGCACTTGAAGCCTGTGGAATCGGGCCAGGTGACGAGGTCATAACGAGCGCACATACGTTTGTCGCCACGGCTGAGGCTATTGAGCACGTGGGGGCGCGACCGGTTCTGGTGGATGTGGATCCAGCGACCAGAACGATAGACCCCGCGAAGTTGAGGCTAGCGATCTCCGGCCGTACCAAAGCTGTTATCCCAGTGCACCTGTACGGCCACCCCGCGGAGCTGGGGGAGATTCAGAACATTTGCGAGCGGTATGGGCTCCTCCTGATCGAGGATGCTGCGCAAGCTCACGGAGCTCTCTACAATGGGCGCAGGGTCGGCAGTGTTGGGCGCGTCGGTTGTTTCTCATTCTACCCGGGGAAGAACCTTGGCGCGTTGGGGGATGCTGGTGCCATAGTCACCGATGATGCAGCCATTGCTGCCAAGGTGCGGATGCTTGCTGATCACGGGCGGCCGGCAGGGTCGAAGTACGAACATGCGTGCGTTGGCTACAACGCCCGCCTCGATGCCCTGCAGGCAGCGGTGTTGCGCGTCAAGCTCCGGCACTTGGATTCCTGGAATGCCAGGCGGCGAGAGGTTGCTTCGCTGTACGGCAAGCTGCTTGCAGGCCAAGTTTCGACACCCCTTGCTGCAAGTTGGGCAGAACCAGTGTATCACCTCTACGTCGTGGAGGTACCCCCGGAGGCGAGGGAACATGTGCGAAGCCAACTCTCCCGGGTTGGGGTAGCGACAGGCATACATTACCCGCTGCCGGTGCACCTGCAGCCGGCATTTGCGCACCTGGGCTACCGGGCCGGCGCGTTTCCCGTGGCTGAAAGGTTGTGCCAGGGGGTCCTGTCTCTGCCGATGTATCCTGAGCTGAGGGTGGAGCAGGTGCACTACATTGCCCAGGCGCTCCTGAAAGCGCTGGATTCTGTGCCGGAACATGGAAGAGCCTGATGGCACCTGCAGCCCGCTCATTTCGATCCTGATCCCTGCCTACAACGAGCAGGGCAACATCCAGCCTCTGCTGGCCAAGCTGGAGCGAACCCTCTGTTGCCTCGAAGGCCCAGCCGAAGTCGTAATTGTCGACGATGGGTCGACGGATGGCACGTGGGATGTCCTGAGCCAGAGCCGAGAGCGGTACCCATGGCTGCGGCTTGTTCGGCATCGGCGCAACCGGGGGCTGACCGAGGCTATTCGCACGGGCCTGCGCCACGTCCGGGGTGAGGTGATAGTGTTCTTGCCAGCCGATCTTGAGTCGGATCCGGAGATAGATGTTCCCCTGTTGCTTGGCAAGCTGGCGGAAGGCTACGATGTGGTTGCCGGCTGGCGGCAAGGACGCCGAGGGCGGAAGGTGCTGGCCTCACGCGTTTACAACTTGCTCTCGCGCTGGCTTTTCGGCGTTCAGGCCCACGACATGAACTGGGTGAAAGCCTTTCGGCGAGAGGTGGTGAAGAGCCTGCACCTGCGCTCGGATTGGCATCGGTTCATCCTGATGATTGCAGCAGCTGAGGGTTTCCGCGTTGCGGAGGTGCCAACGCCATATCAGCCACGGCGCTGGGGGCGCTCCAAGTTCGGCATTTCCCGCATTCCACGGGCCTTCTTGGACCTGCTGGTGGTGAAGTTCCTGCTCACATTCAGGCGGAGGCCGATGCTGTTTTTTGGCTCCATAGGGCTTGGCCTGGAGGTCCTGGGCTTTGGCACTGGGTTGTACCTCGTGTTGCTCTATGTATTGGAGCAGACACAGAAAAGGCCGATTTTCATTGTGGCGTTAGCTCTTATTGCGGCGGGCCTCTTGCTTTTCCTCGTTGGTTTCCTGGCAGAGCTCATAGTTGCGCAGACGGAGTACCTGGAAGAGCTGGTGCGCGATCGCCGGGAAAGGGAACCCTGATGCGTGTGCTGACGCTGACGCACAACTTGCCACGGTTTCTCGGAGATTACAGCGGGACGTTTGTTGACGCATTGTGCAGGGAGCTTGTACGCCAGGGGGAAGAAGTGTGCGTGTTAGCCCCGCACGACAGGGCTTACGCTAGCCTGCAGCCAAGGCCGTACAGGCTGAAGCTGTACCGTTATGCATGGCCCTCCCGGCTTGAGTGTTTTGGCTACGCGCGAAGCATGTCTGGAGATTTAGGGATCAGGCCCACCAGCCTGGCGCTGGCTCCGGGGGTGCTTGCGGCGGGTATCGCCTCTGCGTTGCAGCTGTGCGGCAAGTGGCGTGCGGATATCCTGCACGCGCATTGGCTTTTTCCCAGCGGAGTGATTGCTGCTGTTGTCAGTGCAATTGCAGGGGTTCCATACATAGTCTCACTGCCCGGCTCGGACGTATTTGTGGCTCGCAGATACTGGGCTGCGCGGCTGCTTGGCCGGTGGGTGCTTCGCAAGGCAGCTCTGGTGACGGCCAACAGTAGGGAACTACAGAGGGTAGCTCTCTCGCTCGGTGCGCCTGCAGAGCGCTTTGACCTCGTGATTTACGGAGCTGATACCACGACCCTCCACCCGGACCGAGAGGCGGGCACTTCCCTCCGGCAGGCTCTCGGCCTGCGGAGTGAGGATTTCGTTGTGCTGGCGGTTGGCAGAATGGTGCCGAAGAAGGGGTTCCGCTACCTGGCAGAGGCTTTCCCACAGGTTCGGCGGCATGTGCCTTCCGCTAGGCTCGTGTTCGTGGGCGATGGGGTTGAGCGGTGCTCTCTGGAAGCGGCGTTGGCAGATTCCGGCTTCGGGGGCGACGTCCGCTTTGTAGGCGTGGTGCCGCGGCAAGAGATGCTCGGGTACTACAATGCCGCCGATGTGCTCGTTATGCCTTCCGTGACGGAGCCGGAGGACGGGCTGAACGTTTGCGTCCTCGATGCTATGGCGTGCGCTCGCCCGATTGTGGCCACCACTGCGGCGGGGAACTCTCTTGTCGTGCAAGATGGCCTCAATGGTTTCCTCGTGCCCGAAAGGGATGCAACAGCGTTGGCAGAGAAGCTGATCCTCCTTGCGGGCGACGCACAGATGCGCGAGCGCATGGGAGCGGCAAGCCGGGCACTCGCCGAGAACGATTTCTCATGGGCTACCTTGGCAGCACGCTACCGCGCCCATTACAGGAGAACAGTTGCGCTTCGCTCTGAGGCCAGATGATGCGTCGCTGCCAGCCATGTGGCGATGGCTTGTACGGCGCTGGGCCACCTCCTGCGGCCCAGGCCCGGCTTTTTGCCAAGGGCCTTGCCCTTGCGGCATGGCTTTCTGGCACGCATCTGCAAAGGCTGTGCCCGGCCACAAGCACTCTGCTGCACCAGCTGTTTTCGATTGGGCAGGTTTGACTGTAACAGCGGAGGCCATCCGTCGGGCCGTGGGCTGGTCAAGTGCTTCATGGTCGATTGTCGCAGCCAGGCTCCCGGCGCTCGTCGTATGCGCCCTGGCGGTGGCATTTGCCCGCGTGCTCGCCTTGGGGGAGCGGCCTAGCTTCGATTTGCGCGCCTGGCCTGCGGGTATGGCCCTGGCGCGCCTCTTGGGAGATGCCTTGTTTCGGGGGCTGGCAGGAACGGCTTTCCCCGATTTAGCAGCTGTGACGCGGACAGAATCCGGGCAGGAGCACGGCGTCTGGGCTAGCGCCTATGCGGGCGCGTACCTGCCCGGTTGGCTGGGTTTGCCCATGCTGGGTGGGCTCGGGTTCAGGGAAGAGAGGGAGCTCCTCCTTTCCCCCTGTAGGGCCGGGCAACCCTTCGCCTCGGCACAGCTCGCCCGGCCGTGGTCGATAGTTGCTGGGCTCTATTTGCTGGCAGCAGCGGCCTTGGACAGATGCGCATTGAGGAGTGGGCCCGGTGCGTAGCGGATCCTTCGCGCGCCCAGCTATGCTGC
>JAPWUW010000220.1 GCA_028275325.1 Anaerolineae bacterium
AGCACGGTTGGGAAGATGATGTCCAGCCAAGCAACAAGATCTTGCTTGTGGCGCCAGCAGTAAAGAGCGGCGCCAACAACGCCTCCCGCCAGAGCCCCATATATAGCGAGCCCCCCTTGCCAGATTTTCAGCGCTTCCAAGGGGTGAGCCCGGTAGTACTGCCACCCAGCTTGCCCTCCTGCTGGGCTGGATAAAACGTGGTAGAGGCGTGCGCCGAGAATCCCGGCCACAAGCACCCAAAGCAGCATATCCCACACGACATCAGGGTTCAGCCCCTTGCGACGGGCTTCCTGGCTGCAAATGTACGCTGCCAGTATCGCGCCGCTCACGATGAGCACGCCATACCACCGAATGGCAAGAGGCCCGATGCGGATGAGCACTGGGTCGATCATCACTGCCTCCCTGAATCCTCGCTACTTGTTCGCAGAAAGCTCCACACAAGCGCCCAAAAGGCGTAGGGCAAGTGTAGGCTTTCCGTTCAGATGCTCCGATGCGCTCATGCTATTATAAGCCTGGTCGGCGCGAAGGACGTCTGTTCGACGGCAGACACCTCTCTTCTCCTCCTAAGACCCTGGAAGGGCCGAGTGGGCGCTCTCGGCCCTTCCCTCTTTTTTCCTGCTCCCCGCCCAGACTGCCCTGTAGGCGGCAATTGTTTCGGCAGCGACCCTCTCCCAGGAGAACGCTGCTGCTCGGCTGAGCCCTCGCCTCGCAAGTTCCTGGCGCAGCGCCGCGTCGGAAAGGGCTTGCCGCAGCGCTTGAGCCATGGCGTTCGAGTCGCCGGGGCGCACGAGAAGCGCTGCATCCACGCACAGCTCGGCGGCCGCCGGAGCGCGTGCGGCAATGACGGGCACGCCGCAAGCCATTGCCTCAAGCAACGTGAGGCCAAAACCCTCGTACTCGGAGGGGTGAACGAATAGGAGCGCGTTTCTGTAGAGCGCGGCTTTCTGGCTGGGTGGGACGGGCCCGAGAAAGGCGACCTTCTTGCTGATCCCGAGGCGGGCTGCGAGCTGCTGCGGGTCGACGAAGATGGGGGATTGGCGCCTGGGAAGCTCCCCTGCCAACACGAGTTTTGGCGGCTGCGCAGAACCCTCAGCCAGCTGCGCATAAGCCTGCAGTAGCACGTCCACCCTCTTGCGCCGGTCGTACCCGCCGAGGTACAGGATGTAGGGGGCCAGTTCCTCTAGCTGCTGGCACTGAACCGCGTTCGGCCCGGTGCACTCGGCCGCTGCTGCAAGCGGCACCACCTGCACGCGGCTGGGCGGGATGCCGAGCAGCTGCACGGCTTCCCTCTTTGTCCAGGCTGAATCTGCAAGCAGCAGCGCCGCGCGGGGCGCCAGCGCACTCACCACAAGCCCGTAAGCAGCAACGAGCGGGCTGACGCGGTACTGCGGCAGGAGCAAAGGGATTACGTCGTGCACTGTGACGACGGCCTGTGCAAGGCCAATTGCAGGCGGGGCAAAGTAAGGCGTGTGCAGGATCTGGCAGCCATCGGCTAGGGCAGCGAGGGGAAAGAGCAGGAACTCAAAGAGGCATTTGCGCGCTTCCTCGGGCAGCCTTGGGCTGCACGGCACCGGCCGCAGGCATGCGCAGAGCTCTCGGGGCACAGTAGTGCGGTCGGCTGGCACGTAAAGCGCGATATCGAGCCCAGGCTGAGCCCGCAGGGCTTGCACCAAGTTCTGCAGGTAGGCCCCTGTCCCCGTGAAGGGATGTCGAAGGAAATAGCCGTTGAGGGCGATCTTCATGCAGGCCCGCGCGGCACCAGCGCTCGCAGCTGCGCGGCCCACTGCTCGGGCAGGGCATCGGTGATAAAAGTGCCGGCCCCGCTCTCGCAACCAGCTCGGTACTTGAGTTTGCCGGGAGCCCTGAGCAATGGGTAGAACTCCACGTGAAAGTGGTAGTAGGTGTAGCTGCCGCCGTCGGTCGGCTTCTGGTGCAGGACCATCATGTACGGCATTGGCGCGTCGAAAAGGAGGTCATACCGAGCCACCACATCGTAGACTGCCCGGGCCAGGTCCTGCTCTTCGGCTGCTGTGAGCTCAAGCAGGCTCGTGATATGCCTTTCTGGCACTATATGCACTTCCTGAGGGTAACGGGCGTAGAACGGGACGAACGCCTGCCATGTCCCGAAGGAGGAAACAAGCCTCACGCCCTCTGCCAGCTCTCGATGCAAAAGATCGCAGAGAAGGCAACGGCGCTCTCGGTACCAGTACCGGTGCGTGCTGGCAAGCTCCCTCTGCACCACTGGCGGGACGTAGGGGAAGGCGTAGATTTGGCCGTGCGGGTGAGAAAGCGTTACCCCCACCTCTGGCCCGCGGTTCTCGAATATGAAGACGTACTCAATCTCCGGCAGCGCGCCCAGTTCCTCGTATCTATCTCGCCAGACCTGAACGATCTTGTAGACTGTCTGCGGTCCAAGGGAGACCAAGGTAGCATCGTGCTGCGGCGAGTAGAGCAGTACCTCGCAAATTCCCCTGGCGGGCATCACAGGGGTCAGCGGGTGCCCCTGCACGGCCGGTTCAGGGGGCTCCGGTTGCAACGAGGGGAACTTATTCTGCAAGATCACGACATCGTAGCTGGGCTCAGCCACTTCGGTCGGGAAGCCACCTGGCTTAGTTGCGCACAGCGGGCAGTAATCGGCTGGGGGGAAGAAGGTGCGTTCCTGACGGTGAGTGGCTGTGATCACCCATTCCTCAAGCAGGGGATGCCAGCGCAGCTCGCTCATTCGCCTTGGTCCTTTTCCTCGCTGTAGCCATGGGGATGGGCCCGGTGCCATTCCCATGCCGAACTCACTATCTGCTCAAGCTCCGAGTAGCAGGGGCTCCAGCCCAGTTCCCGGCGAATGCGCCCTGGGTCGGCGACGAGCCAGGGCGCATCACCTGGCCGGGGCGGACATATCTCCACCGGCAGCGGGTGCCCGGTGACGCGGCGGGCCACCTCGATGACCTCTCGTACGGAAAAGCCGCGCCCACTGCCGACGTTGTAAGCCCGGCTCCCACCATCCAAGGCGGTCAGGGCCAAGAGATGTGCTTCCGCAAGGTCGTAGACATGCACGTAGTCGCGCACGCAAGTTCCGTCTGGAGTTGGATAGTTCTGGCCGTAGATCTGCACCTTCGGGGCTTGTCCGAGCGCAACGCGCAACACTCTTGGGATGAGGTGCGTCTCCGGATGGTGATCCTCGCCAAGGCCTTGCCAGGCTCCGGCAGCGTTGAAATAGCGCAGCGAGGCGTAGCGAAGGCCGGCGAGCTCGCCTAACCAGCAAAGGATTCTCTCCACGAGATACTTGGATTCCCCGTACGGGCTCTCTGGGCCAATTGGCGCGTCCTCGCGCAGCGGTTGCTGAGAAGGGGCAAAGATGGCAGCGGTGGAGGAGAAAACGAAGCGCCTCACGCCCGCGCCAAGCATCGCTTCCAGAACGTGCAGCGTATTGCGGACATTATCGCCAAGATACTTGAGCGGCCTGCGCACGGATTCCCCGACCTGTATGTTTGCCGCAAAGTGCATGACGGCCTCTGGCTCCAGCGCGCGCAGCAAAGCCTTCACCGCTGCTCTTTCCCTCAGGTCAACCCGCACCAGCTTGGCTCCCGGTGGGACAGCAGCCGCATGGCCTGTGGAGAGGTTGTCCAGGATAACGACCTCGTGCCCTCGCTCAAGGAGCAGCTTGGAGACGACGCTGCCGATGTAGCCAGCCCCACCAGTGACCAAGATTCTCATTGGCAGCGGCTCCTTGCATCTGAGAACTCATAGTAGATGATGTAGCGGCCATCCGGCAGGAGCTTCCGGCGCTTGGCGTTGAGAACTGGCCAGCCGTGGCTTGCCTCCTGCGCACAAGGCCCAGCAGGCTGCTCCTGCGAGGCTCGTCCTGCTTGCTCATTCAGCTTCTCGCTCATATTCTCCTACCCGTTCGATGTGTGCCCCAAGCAAGCGCAGCTTCTCGTCAATGCGCTCGTACCCTCTATCTATCTGCCGAATGTTGCGGATGATACTGCGCCCCTCAGCGCACAGCGCTGCGCCAAGGAGCGCCACTCCTGCACGTATATCCGGGCTCTGGAGCTCTTCCCCAGTAAGGCGGGATGGCCCCACGACCACGGCGCGGTGCGGATCGCAGAGGATGATGCGTGCTCCCATGGCGATCAGCCTGTCGACAAAGAACAGCCGTCCTTCGTACATTTTCTCCCAAAAGAGAACTGTGCCCTCGCACTGTGTTGCCACAAGCAAGGCAATGCTCATCATGTCGGTGGGAAAAGCCGGCCAGACACCGTCATCGACCTTAGGGATAGAGCCGTCTGGGGTTGGCTGTACCTTGAGCTCCTGATCGGCAGGGACAAAAAGGTCCTGCCCCTGCACAAGTGTGCGCACCCCTAGGCGCTCAAACACCAGCCGTATCATGCGCAGGTGCTGGGGCACGGCGTTGTGGATGCGGATCTCGCCGCGTGTCACCGCTGCCAGGCCGATGAAACTGCCCACCTCGGTGTGATCGGGCTGGATCTCACACTCGCCCCCACGGAGCCTCTCAACCCCCTCTATGTGCAGCACGTTGCTGCCGATGCCCTCTATGTGAGCGCCAAGGGAGTTCAGGAAATGGCAGAGATCCTGCACGTGCGGCTCACAAGCCGCATTGAGGATCGTCGTGTGCCCTTTGGCGAGGCAGGCGGCCATAATGGCGTTTTCTGTGCCCGTAACGCTTGCTTCCTCGAGGAAGACCTCGCCTGCACGCAGCTTGGGGGCTCGGACAAAATAGCTGCCGTTGAATTGGGTCTGCGCGCCCAAGGCCTCAAAGGCGCGCAGGTGCGTGCCAATGCCCCGTCGGCCAATCACGCAACCGCCTGGCGCGCAGAGCCTTGCCTCTCCAAGGC
>JAPWUW010000221.1 GCA_028275325.1 Anaerolineae bacterium
CAGAATGCAGTACGCCTCCGGATTGTCGGGAAGCTCCGCCAATGCCTGGCAAACCGCAGGCAAGCCCTGCGCCGCCCGGCCCACGTATATGTTGCGGCTGCCCTCTCCGGCCGGCCCTATAGGAGCTGCCCCAGCGCCTGCAGCAGCAATAGCCCGCGCCACAATGCTTGCCGCCAAGGCCTCAAGCTGCGGCGCACCTTCGCGCAGCACCACCCGACATTCATCAAGGGCAAGCTCCTCACCCGTCCACTCAATCCTCTGCGGCATGGGAAACACTGGGATTGCCTCCACGACGTCCCTCCAGAGTCAGTCCTCTTGCCAGTGCGCACCAGCGCAGCCGGCAGACAGGCCAGAGTGTAGCACAGCTCACTGCGGTTTGTCCTGAGCGCCTGGCAGAGCATGTGACTAACTCGCTTCGCCGCGCTAATATGGCCTAAAGGTTTCCCAGCGTGTGGGGTGGGGCAGTGCGCTCAAGGACGACCTTCGTTTTGCTTATGTATCTCGCTGTGCCTGTGCTGGTGCTTGTAGCCTGCACGCGCGCCGGCAGCCCCCCGCCCGACCTCAAGGCAACTGAGGCAGCGATACGCGTTGCGCTCACCGCGCTCGCTGCATCGTCCCGCACGCCCGTGCCCACCCCCACAGCGACGCCCAGCCCGCCGCCCTCGCCAACTGCAACCGTGCACGCTACGGGGCTGGCGCCTGCACCGCAGCCAGCCCCCGCCACGAGCACCCCCACCCCCAGCCCATCACCGACAGCCACGCCAATCCTCTACACAGTCCAGTTTGGGGATACGCTGGCGCGCATTGCCCAACGCCATGGCGTGACGGTCGAGGCCCTTGCGCAGGCTAACAACATTGCGAACCCGAACCTGATCTACGTCGGCCAGGTGCTCGTCATACCGACACCATCCCCTTAGCCAAGGTTCAGAGCACAGCCTCCAGAGCTGGGAGGGCAAGGTAGAGCAGAAAGGCAGCCGCCACGGCCCAAAGCAAGCCGCTCACCTGACGAGCCTTGCCGGTGAAAAGCTTGAGCAGAACGTAACTCACGAAGCCCCAGGCAATGCCGTTCGTGATGCTCCAGGAGAAAGGCATCATGAGCATGGTGAAAAGTGCCGGCACGCCCTCGTCCACAGTGTGGAACGGGATCTGCCGAATCTGTTGGCTCATGAGGTAGCCAACGATTATGAGCGCTGCTGCCGTTGCCTCCTGCGGCACAACACCAGCGAGCGGCGCCAGGAAGATGCACAGGAGGAAGAGCACCCCCACAACGATAGAGGTGAGCCCGCTCCGGCCTCCTTCCTCAACGCCAGCAGCGCTCTCGATGTAGGTCGTGGCGCTGCTTGCTCCGGCGAGCCCACCAACCAGCGCCGCAAGCGAATCGACAACCAGCACCTCGCGCAGCCGAGGCATCCGCCCCTTCTCATCCACCCAGCCAGCCTGCGCGCCAATGCCGATTACCGTCCCCATCGTGTCGAAAAAGTCCGAAAGCATAAAGGAGAATATGGTGAGCGCCGCCGCCACTGCGCCCAGTTTGGCAAACACGCCAAAGTTCAGCCCAGCGCCAAACGTGGCGAACGAGGGAGGTAGCAGGATCTGTTTGGGCAGCTCGGCCGCCGTCGGAACGACCGAGGTGGGCTTGCCCGTCGCATAGTGCAGGATCATGGCAAAGGCTGTGGTGCCGAGAATCCCCCACAACAGGCTCCCCTTGACGCGCCGCGCCATGAGGAAAAGCGTGAACACCAATCCAAAGGCGGAGACGAGGATCGGGAGGGAATTGTATCGGCCGAGCGCCGTGAGCGGCCCTGCGAGCGAGCCATCCGGCAGGACGAACACGCCGCTGCGCACGAACCCGGCATTGCTGAGGCCAATGAAGAGGATAAAGAGCCCAATGCCCACCGAGATGGCATGCTTGAGGCTCATCGGTATGGCGTCCATGATCGCCTCGCGCAAACCGGTCAGCACGAGAACTGTGATGAGCAGGCCCTCAAGGAAGATGACGCCCATTGCCTCCTGCCAGGTGAGGCCAACTTCCGCATGTGTGAGAACGAGCGCCACGAGCGCCGAGTTTATGCCCATCCCTGGCGCTAAGGCGTACGGATAGTTCGTCCAAAGCCCCATGAGGATGGTCATCAGCCCTGCGACCACGCACGTGGCCACGAGGGCTGGCCCTTGCGGCACGCCAGCCGCGGAAAGGATCGACGGATTGACGAAGATGATGTAGGCCATGACCATAAAAGTCGTCAGCCCGGCCATCAGCTCTGTGCGCACGTCTGTGCCCTTTTCCCTCAGGCGAAAGAATTCCTCCACTGCACACCTCCAGCCACGGCAAGAATTGAAAGGCCCAGGAACCGCTGCAGTTTTCGTGCCGGCGCGGCACTCAGGGGGCAGTGTCAGGCTGGCCGGGGCACGTAGCGCGGGGGCAGCACCCTGCTCACAAGCTCAAGCAGCCGCACAAGCTCCCCCGCCGAAAGGCTCGTGCCGCGCAGGAGTTGAAGCCGCGCAAGCTCGAGCCCGGCCAGCTGCTGAGCTGGGCCTCTGGCCGTCACAACCAGTACGGGTATCTGCCTTGTCTGCGGGCAGGAGCGCAGCCTGGCAAGGAAGGCAGCCCCACCCATCCCTGGCATAGCGAGGTCGAGCAGGATGATATCCGGCTGAAAGCCCAGGTAGCCCTCAGCCTCCTCCCCGGAAGTTGCCAGATATACCTGTGCCTTTGGCCACTCCCTCTGCAGCATTCGCTGCAACAGGGTGAGCATATCCAGATCATCCTCGACAACGAGGAACTTCCTTGGGCCTGGGCAAAGCTGCTGGATTGCCGCCACCACCTCCCGGTGCGTCACCGGCTTGATGAGCAGCTCGCGCACCCCTAGTGAAATCCCTGCCCTTCGCTCGGTCGGCAGCTCCGCCACAAGCACGGGCACCTCTGCGATGCCGCAGCCGCGCACAATGGCCTCGCCCGCCTGCACTGCCGCCTCCCAACCACCAGGCTCAGCCACGACAAACACGAGGTCGGGGTGCCACTGCGCAACAAGCTCGATCGCCTCCTGGGCAGAACTTGCTGCAAACACTTTCATCCCCGATAGGTGCCTCTCCAGCAGGCGCCGAGCGAGCGGATCCCTGCAGAGCACCACGGCCGCGGTGGTGCTCTCATCGCCGAGGCGTATAGCCGGGAGTGGCCGCCGCGGCTGCACCGGCTGCACGCTCACGGAGGCGCGCGGCAGCGGAACCGTGAAGTAGAAGGTGCTCCCCTCACCCAGCTCGCTCTCTGCCCAGATGCGCCCACCATGCAGCCGCACGAAATGGCGCGAGATCGCCAGGCCAAGCCCGGCGCCCGGGCGCCGCCGCAGAGAACTGTCGGCCTGCTCAAACTCCTCGAAGATCTTCTCCAGCTTATCGGGCGGGATCCCTTCTCCCGTATCCCGCACGTAGACCACAGCCTCCAGCTCGCCCTTGTAACAGCCGACCTCCACAAACCCCTTGGGCGTGAAGCGCACGGCATTGTTGATAAGGTTCAAGAGCACCTGCCGAATGCGAGTGCGATCGACCCTCACCGCAATGGGCTGCGCAGGCAGCTGAACCCGCAACTCCAGACCACTTGAGCGCAAGAGCTGGCTTGCGCTCACCAACGTCTCCCGAATCAGCTGGCAAAGCTCTGTCTCCTCCGGCATGATCGGCAGGCGCGCCGCCTCTATCTGCGCCAGGTCGAGCACATCGTCGATCATCTTGAGCAAATGCTCCGCATTGCGCCAAATGGCCATGACATCCTCGCGCAGGGCCGGCGGCCAAGGCGTAGAGCCGTAAGTCTCAGGGGAGAAGGCCAGAAGCTCCGCGAAGCCAATGATGATATTGAGCGGCGTGCGCAGCTCGTGGCTGATATTGGCCACGAACCGAGCCTTTACCTGCCGCGCCTCCTCGGCCTCAGCACGGGCTGCCTCCAGTTCGCGCGCCGTTCGCTCCAGGGCCGCGTGCGCGTGCCGCAAAGAGTCGAGCGTTCGACGCAACTCCTCGCGCCGCCGTTCCACCTCCCGCGCGGTGCGCCAGGCGCGCGCCTGGCTGTCCATGGCCCAGCGCAGCACAGTGTACAGATTGGCGGAGCCAAGCCAGGAGACAATAGTGGTGGCCCAGAGGAAGGTAAGCGGCGCAGCCATCGCCATTGAACGCCCGCCCAGAAGCGTTGCACCGGAAAGCAGCGCAGCCGCGCCAAAGGCGCTCCTCGGCCCTAGCAGCAGGAAACAAACGCTCACCACAAGCGACTGGCTGTAGGCCCAGCCAACATCCGCCGATTGCCAGAGGGCGACCTGCAGGCCAAGCGCCATCCCACCGAGCAGCAACAGCTTGCGCACCCTCAGTGGCAGTCCGAGCGGCAACAGGCACGGCACCGACACAACCAGCAGCACGCCCGGCGTGGCAAGCGAGCCTAACTCGGGGATCCCCTCCTGGACCGTTGCCGCGATGGCGATCCAGGCCCAGGCAAGCGCGACGAGAGCCATGGCCAGCCCAGCGACGATCGGGCCGCGCAGCTCATCAAGCTCCGCCTGAGCCGACAAAGGCTGAAACGTTCGCAAGCGCCCCCTCATGGCCACCTCCAGCGGCAGCACCCGGCAGCAACACATTGTAGCAGCACCTGCCAGCTGCCGCTTGCGCCGGGGGACGTCGCTAACTGCTTAGCGGCGGAAGATCACAAAGACAGCCGCGACGATGAGAAGGAAACCTAACAGGTAGTTCCAGCGCAGCTCCTCTCGCAGGTAAAGCACCGAAAACCCGGAGAAGACAAGCAGGCTCACCGCTTCCTGGATCGTCTTGAGCTGCGCGGCCGTGAACTGGCCATGGCCGATGCGGTTAGCCGGCACCTG
>JAPWUW010000222.1 GCA_028275325.1 Anaerolineae bacterium
TGCCGGCAATGTAGCGCTCAGCGCCCAACGCGTCTACCAAGTGGTCCACCGCCTCGAAGATCGTCTGGTCCGGAGGCGTATCTTGTGGCTCGCCCTCAAACTCGGCAAGCGTATATTCGCGGCTCCACTTGTCAGGATCCTCAACGACGACGATTTCGTTTGAGACCTGAGAGACCTTGTAGACGCGGCCACGGCTGTCGCGCCAGAGGTCCTCTGCGACAGGGCGGGGAGGGTCTTCAGGCTTATAGCCTTTGGGCGGGACGATCGGAGCTTCTTTGAAGCAGATAATGTCGCAAATGTCCAGCTTGCGGTAGAACTCGACCGTGTCCTCTTTGTAACTTTGCACCACTTCATCGCGCCGGCCCTCCCAGAAGGCGATCTGGGCCGCGACCTTATTGCGCACGTAAGTCTTGCGCCCGATGACGTGCTCAATGGTGTCGTAATCGACGACGTAGAACCCAAGGGGCACCTGGTCAACTGCCTTCCGGGCTATGGCTGCGCGCACTCTTTCCTTGCTTGTCACCTGGCTCGGCCCGCATCGGGATAGTCGACCGTAAGTATAGCGCTTGCGAGAAAAGCAACAACAAACAGACGCCACCGCGCGGAGGCGGTTGCAATTCCATGTAGCAGGAACGTGCGACAGTGCGCCCAGATGCTAGTTCTCCGGCTTCCCGCACGCTCGCACCCCAGGCTGCAGGATAGCCGGGCCAGGAGGTTGCCGATTGAGCAAATCGCTATATAATTTCTAGTGACGCATTTCATAATTCCCTTGGGAGCGGGAAGAGGAGCGAGGATGGCACCGCCAGGGCGCAAGAAGGAGAAAGTGCTGATCTTAGGGGCAAGCTTCGCCGGGCTGTATGCTGCCAAGTTCTTGCACGATGAAGCGTGCAAGGTCGGGCTTGAGCTCCCTGAAATCACTCTCATAGACCGGAAGAATTACGTGCTCTTCACAGCATTCTTGCCTGAGATCTTGAGCAACCAGGTGAGCCCGTACACGATCATGCCATCGGTGCGCCATGTGCTTGGCAACCGGCAGGTGGATTTCCGCCAGGAGGAAATCCAGAACGTCGACCTAGAGCAAAGGCTTGTGCGCACTGACCGCGGCGTCCACCGGGCAGATCGGCTGGTGTTGGCACTGGGCGCCGTGACGAACTACTTCGGGCGCGAGGATTTCGCCCGTTACGGGTTCCCTTATAAGACTATGGCCGACGCAATCAGGCTGCGCGACCATGTTCTGAGCTGCCTGGAGAGGGCAAATATAAGCAACGATCAGGCGGAGAGGCGCCGCCTGCTCACATTCGTTCAGGCTGGGGCCGGCTGCTGCGGGATGGAGGTGATGACGGAGCTTCGTGAGCTTGTGCACCGCGTGGCAGGAAGGTTCTACCGGAACATTGATGCAGCCAGAGATGCTCGATTTGTTCTCGTCGAGGGTATGGAAAGGGTTCTGCCCACGCTCGAGCCGGAGGTTTCCCTAGCTGCCGAAGAGAAGCTTCGCAAGCGCGGCATAGCCATCCGCACGCGGACGTTGGTAACTGGCGCGGGGCCGGGTTGGGTGGAGCTGAACCACGAGGAGCAAATCGAGAGTGAGACACTGATCTGGGTGGCTGGCATAAAGGCAAATCCCCTTGTGGCTGCGCTGCCCGCAGGCCACGATCGCCTCGGGCGAGTGGTTGTCGATGAGTATTTCCGGGTGCCCGAATACGAAGGCGTCTACGCCATTGGCGATTGTGCTGCCTGCCCTGATGGGCAGGGTGGCACCCTGGCGGCCACAGCGCAGGTTGCCGTGCAGCAGGGGCCCGCACTTGCGCGCAACCTCGTTGCTGAGTGGCTCGGCCGTTCGCCCAAGCCATTCCGCTTCCGGTACAGGGGCGATCTTGTGAGCATAGGCAGCCTGGATGCGGTATGTTGCCCGTTTGGCTGGAACGTGTTCGGCCTCTCGGGTTGGCTGCTCTTCAAATATGTCTACTTCAGTAAGTTGCCGACCGTGCAGAGCAAGGTGCGCATCCTCGGAGATTGGCTGGCCAACTTCCTCACCGGGCCAAGCATCGCCATGCTGGAGGCGGTGCGCACTGACGCATCGGGGCTCGCTGTGCCTTCTGAAGAGCGGCTGATAGGCATCGTGTAAGCGGCGGCGCGACGGCCGGGCTTCTCTCGTGGCCCACGTGGGTATTTCTTGCCGCCCCGGAGCTGATTCTGCTGGCAAGCACTGGCGGTGGTACAATCGGGTAGCCCCGCGGGAAAGCTCGGGGGGTGAGTTCTTCAGGTGGTCGGAGTTCCTTGGCCTTTCGCGACCTGAGACAGTTCGTGGCCTTTCTGGAGGGCCGGGGGCAGCTCAAGCGAGTCGGAGCGCTCGTCTCGCCGCGCCTTGAGATAGCAGCCATCACCGACCGCGTCTGCAAGGGGCCGCCAGAACAGAACCTGGCGCTCCTTTTTGAGAATGTCGAGGGCAGCGGCATGCCAGTGCTCACCAATGCGTTTGGGTCGGCGTCGCGCATGGCCTGGGCGCTGGGGGCCGAATCTCTGGACGAGCTCAGTCGCCGCATGGAGAAGTTCCTGCAGCTTGAGCTCCCTCGCGGGGTGGCTGGTCATTTGCAGCGGTTGGGGGACCTCTTGCGCATCGTGAAGGCGAGGCCCGTCCTGGTGGGAGATCCGCCGTGTCAAGAAGTCGTGGAAACGAGGAACCCGACGCTGGCAGAGGTACCCGTGCTGCAATGCTGGCCGGGGGATGCCGGGCCCTATATCACGTTGCCGCTTGTGATCACTCGGGACCCGGTGACAGGTAGGCGCAACGTCGGCATGTATCGCTTGCAGGTTTTCGACGAACGGACGCTCGGGGTGCACTGGCAGCGGCACAAGGGCGGCCGAGAGCACGAAGATGCAGCCAGGGGAGCAGGCCAGGAGCGGCTGGAGGTTGCTGTGGCCTTAGGAGGGGATCCTGCTACCATCTACGCTGCCACTGCCCCTTTGCCAAGCGGTGTGGACGAGCTGCTCTTTGCTGGCTGGTTGCGCGGGGAAGGAGTGGAGCTTGCACGGTGCCTCACGGTTGACCTCGAGGTGCCGGCCCATGCGGAGATTGTCCTTGAGGGCTACATTGACCTAAGCGAGCGCCGCCTGGAAGGGCCGTTCGGCGACCATACAGGCTATTACAGCTTGCCCGAGTACTACCCTGTGATGCACTTGACGGCTGTCACACGGCGGGCCGACGCCATATACCCAGCCACTGTCGTCGGGCGGCCGCCTATGGAGGACTACTGGCTGGGCAAAGCCACAGAACGGCTGTTCTTGCCGCTTTTGCGCCTGGTGCTGCCTGAGATCGTCGACATCAACATGCCAGCTGCAGGGGTATTTCACAACCTGGTGATTGTCTCCATACGCAAGCGCTTCCCCGGGCAGGTACGGCGGGTGCTCTACGGGCTATGGGGGCTTGGCCTTATGATGCTGGCGAAGATGATCGTGGTCGTCGATGAGGGCGTCAACGTGCACGACCTGGCAGAGGTCGCCTGGCGGGTGGGCAACAATGTGGACCCAAGCCGCGATGTCGTCATAGTTCAAGGGCCACTTGACGACCTCGACCACGCCAGCCTGAGGCCGGGCTTTGGCGGCAAGATGGGCATCGACGCCACGGCCAAGGATGCGCGAGATGGGTTTGAGCGGCCCTGGCCGCAGGAAGTGATCACCAGCCCGGAAGTGGCAGCGCGTGTGCTGGAGCGGTGGCGTGAATACGGCTTTAGCTAAGGTGCTGGCTCACCTTGAGAACGTTAAGTTCGCTCATACGGTCTTTGCGCTGCCCTTTGCCTACATGGGCATGATCTTGGCGGCAGGAGGGCTGCCGGACCTCCGGCAGTTTCTGCTGGTAACGGTGGCCATGGTGGGTGCGCGCACGGCCGCAATGTGCGCCAACCGGTTAATCGACCTAGAGCTGGACCGGCGCAACCCGCGCACCAGGGCCCGTCCGCTTGTGCGCGGGTTGATTCGGCCTGGCGAGGTGTGGGGCCTTCTCGTCGCAGGAGTGATGTTGCTGGTCGGAGCAGCTTGGCAGCTGAATGCTCTGGCATTGCAGCTGGCCCCATTGGCACTTGTGTTTCTCATCGGGTACTCGTACACAAAGAGGTTCACCTGGCTCAGCCACTGGATCCTCGGGGTCACGGATGGAGCTGCTGCAGCTGGTGGCTGGATCGCCGTCACGGGGCGGTTTGAGCTCGGCACCTGGGTGTTGTGGTTGGCCGTGGCGCTCTGGGTGGCGGGCTTCGACCTGCTGTACGCTTGCCAAGATGTCGAGTTCGACCGGCGTGAGGGACTGCACTCGGTGCCCGCGCGCTTTGGAGTTGCAGGTGCGCTTGTGGCCTCGCGCCTTTGTCACGTGTGGACAGTGCTTGCCTGGGTGGCTCTGGGCTGGGTGGAGGGCCTGCACTGGGCTTACTGGGTGGGGGTTGGCATTGGGGCGGCGCTGCTCGCCTACGAACAGCATCTTGTAAACCCCGTGGACCTCTCGCGCCTGAACGTGGCCTTCTTCAACGTGAATGGCTACATTGCCATCGAGCTTCTTTTCTTCACGCTTGTCGACCTGATGTTGAGGAGGTAGGAAAGGTTGGCCCTGAGGCCCGTGCTGCGCGTGCTCCTTTGCGCTTGTCTCTTGCTTGGTGGCTGCACGGCTGCGGTTGCGTCGTCGACGAGGGGGCCCGAGGAGCCGGCTGCGTTGCGCTTTGCGGTCCTGCCCATAGTTGATACTGTGGCGCTGCACGTGGCGGAGAGGGAGGGACTCTTTGCCGAGGAAGGCGTACAGGTGGAGCTCGTCCCTGCTGCCAGCGCGGCGGAGAGGGATCAGCTGCTCAGCGTGGGCAGAGCAGA
>JAPWUW010000223.1 GCA_028275325.1 Anaerolineae bacterium
AGACGATCAACCCCCTGCGGTCGACGAACACATCTGCAATCAGTGCTTCCGTTTCAGCGCGGATCTCCTCTGGCGTGTGGTCGTACATATTGTGGATCTGGATATTCCCCTCCAGGCAGATCCGATCCCCGACAATCGCCTTCGCTTCGCGCGGGGTGATATCGCCGAGTGGGGGGCCTTCGAAGGGGTGAAGCACGTCCACTCCGAGCTCGACGAAGCCCTTCAGAACTGCCCGTATGCGGCCGTGGCAGTGAACATGAATGCGGCCTCCGGCGTCGTGGATCAGGTCGACAATAGGCTTGTCATAACGCACGTTGAAGTCATAGAAATCGCGTGGGCCGTGCAGTGGCGGGACCACGTACTCTTCACCGGCCATGCTGAAGAATGGGCCAATGCCATGTGCCAGCAGAAGCTTGAGCGAGTTGAGAATCACATTCATCTCTCGCTCGCAGAGGGCGTGGATGATATCCCGATCCGTGACGGTGAGGAGGGCGAAGTTCGTTGAGCCGCAGAGGCTTGCCACTGCTCCCGCCGGGTTCAAGCCAAGGCTCACGTCGACGATGCCAGCCTCGCCCACCTTGGCTTCCGCCGCCGCGAACGAGGAAAAGTCGCCCACGCGCAGGCTCGGGAGAGGCAAAGACAGGTATTTCTCCGCGTCTTCTCGGCTGTTGATGAAGAACGTCTCGTCCATGCCGGGCAGCCCATGGAGGCTGACAAGCTTGGTGGAGCGCAGCTCGCCTGCTGGCGTTATGAGAACGGTTACGTGCCTTTCGAAATCTTCACTGTAGGGCTCCACGTAATGCCTAGTCTCGTACGGCTCCTCGAACTGGCGCCCATTCCAGCTGAGCTTGAGCTCGCTGCGCTCCCAGAGTAGCGCCTTGAGCCGGTCGTAAGTGGGGTCCCCAGGCGGAAAACCGGTGCGCGAGTAAACAGCAGGCCGATCCATTTCCTCATGGCAGTAAGCACGGCGCAACCTCTCGCGGCGGGTCATATGATCTGCACCTCCGGCGGGTTCTCTGGAGCCTCCCACGCCCAGGCAAAGAACCCAATGCGCTCAAGCTCGGCTCGCATAGCTTCCAGGCGCTCCCCAGCAGGCGTCAGCAGAGGGCCGCGTGCGAGGCCACAAGCCAGCCCTTGCAAAGCCAGGACCGCCTTGCCTGCTGCCGGCATGCCGTAACGGCGCAGGATGGCAATCGCCTTATTTGCCACGGCCTGCCAGCGCTGGGCAAGCGCGAAATCTCCTCGTGCGATCGCTTCCCAGGCCCGCAGGTACGGGCCTGGCATGAAGTTGTAAGATGTGCCAATGGCACCATCCGCACCGAGCAGCGCACAGGCAACCATAAGCTCATCAGGACCCGATAGCAAGTTGAATTGTGGCCTCAACCGCTGCCTTAGCCACCAGAAAAGCTCCAGGTCGGTGCTGCTGTATTTCATCCCCGCGACACCGGCTTTTTCCACCAGCAGCTCCAGCTCATCCAGGGAAGGCAAGCGGCCCGTGCACTGTGGAATATGGTAGTAGTAGAGGGGGAGCGGGCAGCGCTCTGCAATGGCCTCGAAATGCGAGCAAACGTCTGCCCAGCTGTGTCGGTAGTAAAGCGGGGGAATGCTGGCAATCGCGGAAGCCCCGCAGCTTGCTGCGTGAGATGCCAAGTCCCTGGCAATGTGGGTGGGCACGCCACCGACATGAACAACTACGGGCGCCGCCCCAGCTGCCTCTGTAGTGACGGCCTCGGCAAGCGCTTTGCGCTCGTCGGGCGAGAGCAAGAGAAACTCGCCCGTGGTGCCGGCAACAAAGTAACCATGCACCCCGGCCGCCAAGAGCACTCGCACGAGCTTCCTCGTGCGTCCCGCGGAGAAGAGACCCTCTTCATCGTAGGCGGTGTAAAGTGCCGGCAGAATTCCTCGAAGTGCGTTCATCTCGGCTCCTGTATCGTGCTTCACTTGCCCAAATCATAAGGCCAAGGCGCTGTAAGGCAAGCACCGCTGCGGGGCGCGCCCCTGGCCCGAGAGAGGAGATGTGTGGCGCAGCCTTCTCTCATCGGCGGACGTCCTGCCCTCCGCAAGTGGGCAGGGCCGGTTGCCTCGACCGCAAACGGAGCAGTCGGCCTGGAATGCGGCCGGAGTAGCACGTTGACGGCTCCTGCGGCATCTGTTAGTGTTGGCACCTGTGGAGGTTGAGCGGTGACGAGCAAAGAGCGAGTTTGGGCAGCAATCCGCTTCGCTGGGCCGGACCGCATTCCAATTGTTTACGGCATACTGCCAGGTGCCACGGACAAGTACGGCGCGCAACTTGCGCAGCTCATGCGGCGGTATCCGAGCGACTTTGCTGGGCAGGAAGAGCCGCCACCACCGTCGTGGGAACACTCCCACTACCGCCCGGGCATTGAGGTGGATGCCTGGGGCTGTGTGTGGCGCAACATGGGTCTGGGAACTGAGGGGCAGGTCATCGGGCATCCGCTCGAGGATTGGGCGGCGCTTGCAAGTTATAAGCCTCCCGACCCGCGCGCGGAGGATTGGCTGGAGATCGATGCCATGATAGAGAGGGGTCTGAGGCAGGAAAAGTTCATCATGGTTGGGGCGGGAAGGCTTTTTGAGAGAATGCATTTCCTGCGGGGTTACGACCGCCTGCTCTTGGACATAGCGGAGGCTCGCCCGGAGGTGGAAAGGCTCAGAGACCTCGTCCTCGAGCACGACCTGGCTGTGGCCGAGCTGCTTGCGCAAAGGCCCGTTGACGCTATCAGCTATATGGACGACTGGGGCACACAGGAAGCGCTGATGATTCGCCCTGTCCTTTGGCGGGAGCTGTTCAAACCAGCCTACGCGAGGATAGCTCAGGTTGCCCACCAGGCTGGGAAGGCCTTCTACTTCCACAGCGATGGGCACATCAGCCCCATCATTCCGGACCTTATGGAAATTGGCGTCGATGTGCTCAACCCGCAATTCTCCTGCCATAATCTGGAGGAGCTGGCGAAGCTCTGTCGAGGCCGGCTGTGCATTGCTACTGACATCGATCGGCAGTACATTCTGCCCTTTGGGAGCGCTGAGGAGGCTGCCTCGTACACCCGGATGGTGATCGAGACCCTTGCCGTGCCAGCTGGTGGCTTGATCGGGCGAGCTGAGGCGGGGCCGGACACACGGTTTGAGAACCTAGAGGCAGTCTACCGCGTTTTCTTCCACCATCAATGGTCATAATGGCAGATGGAGATCACGAAGGTTCTGCGCACTGATGTTCTCGTCATTGGGGGTGGAGGTGCTGCGCTGCGGGCAGCGATCGCTGCTGCCGAGCACCGGCCTGAGCTTCAGGTCATGCTTCTCACCAAGGGGGCGCTTGGCAGGAGCGGGGTCACGGCTACGGCGTGCTCGGATCGTATGGCCTTCCACGTTGCGCTTCCGTGGACAGAGCCAGGCGGCCCAGAGCCGTGGCGCTATCACGCAGACGACACGTACAGGCTGGGTGGGCTGGTGTCAGATTACGACCTGGCTGAGCTGCAGGCGCGGTGTGCTTCTGAGGCCTTCTTTTACCTGCAGGAGCTGGGGGTGCCGTGGGTGCTCCGCTCCGATGGCAAGCCGGATCAGTTCGTCACGGATGGCTCAGCCTATGCGCGCGCCTGTTACACCGGCCCCCACACTGCAAACCACATAGAGGCGGCGTTGCTGCGACGGACGCTCGAGCTTCCCAACGTGCTGGTGGTGGACCACGCGGCTGCTGCGGAGCTCCTCCTGGGGGAGGGTGGAGGAATCGCGGGTGTGATGGCCCTCCCCGAAGATGGTCGGGAGTTGTGGGAGGTGCAAGCGCAGGCTGTGGTTTTGGCAAGCGGTGGGGCTGGGCAGGTGTTTGCGGCGAATGTGTTCCCGGCTGACTGCACTGGCGACGGCTACGCTATGGCTTACAGGGCTGGCGCGGAGCTCGTGAACATGGAGTTCATCCAGCTAGGGCTTTGCTCCACCGAGACCAAGCTAGCGATGTCCGGGAGCATGATGCGGGCCCTGCCGAAATTAGTGAACAGCGAAGGCGAAGAATTCCTGTGGCGCTATTTGGCGCCTGGCACCACGCCAGAGCAGTTCATTGAGCTCACGTTCGACAAGGGCGCGAGCTGGCCGGTTTCCTACGAGCACCGCACCAGGATCATAGACATCGCTGTGTATTACGAACTTGCACGTGGCCGAAGGGTCTTCATGGATTTTGCTGCCAACCCGCAAGCGATGTCGCAGGCGGCGCTCCCTGACAGGATCAGGGCTTGGTACGAAGCCAGAGGCATCCCGGTGATGCAGCCGCCGTTTTGCGCCACGCCGCTTGCAAGGCTCGAGGCGATCAACCGTGCAGCGGCCGAGTGGTTGCGCGAGCGGGGGGTGGATCTGTGGCGTGGCCAGGCAGTTGAGGTGGCGCCTGCAGCACAGCATTTCCAGGGTGGGGTCAAGATCCGCACTCGTGCTGAGACCAGCCTGCCGGGGCTTTATGCCGCTGGCGAAGTGGCAGGAGGGCAGCATGGTGCCAACCGGCCCGGCGGCAACGCGCTCATGGACTGCCAGGTTTTTGGGCGCATCGCCGGCGAGGAGGCGGCGGAGCTCGCTGGCCGCCGGCGCGCCAGAGTTGCGGGCGCATCGCGGCGAGCAGCCCTAGAATGGCTGGTGCGGCTGAACGCTGGCCGCGTCCCTAGCGAGGAAGTGCGCGCACAGCTGCAGAGGCTCATGAGCCAAGCCGCCTCTGTGGTGAGGACACAGGAAAGCTTGGAACATGCCATCTCGACCTTGCAGGAGCTGAAGAACGCCGCGATCGGGCCGGGCGCTGCCGGGGTTGTGCACGCTGTAGAGACGGCCAACCTTCTCGAGGTGGCCGAGATGATCCT
>JAPWUW010000020.1 GCA_028275325.1 Anaerolineae bacterium
TTCTCGCCCGAGGAGGGTACGGCGGCGGCAAGGCTGGAGCCGCAGGTTTCTCTGGAGGTGGCTCAAGACCGCCTGAGGAGGCTAATGGCCCGCCAGGAGGCCATCTCGCTTGCGCGCAACGAAGAGTTGCTGGGCAAGCGCATGACTGTGCTCGTCGAGGGCGCTGGTGAGGGGCTCACGGTAGGCCGAACGTACAGGGACGCACCGGAGATCGATGGCTTGGCTCTTATTCGCGGGGAGCTCCCGGCTGGCACTTTCGTTGAGGCTGTCGTTGTGCAGGCGCTCGTCCACGATCTGGTGATGCAGCCAGTGTAGCTTTTCCTAGAGAACGCGGTACTCGGCGTCTATGACTTCGCTGTCCTCTTCGGGATGGGGCCGCTTGCGGCCACGCAGCGCGTCCCAGTGCTCGCGCAGGAGCGAGGGCGGCACAAACGACTCAAAAAGCCGCAGGGCAAGGAGCGCGACGGCAACATCGTCCAGCTGCCCAAAGAGAGGGAAGATATCTGGCAGGATATCCCCTGGCCAAAGGACGTAGACCAGGGCAAGCCCAGGCAACAGGAGCTTGAAGAGGTCGGGTACGCGGGGGTCCCGCAGGAGGCGCCACCACAGGCGGAGGCGCCACCACAGCAGGCGCATGTACTGGAACAGGCGCGCAACTCTCCTTACCCAATTTGTCGTCAAGGCTGCACCCCCTTTCCACGGCTATGATAGGTCCAAACTGGTGCCATAGCAAGAGCTGCGGGGCGGTGAACCGGGTTCAGTGGGTTAGCCACGGGCCAGGGCGTTGCCCTGGAAACGAGCGGGTGATCGCATGCTGCCTGTGAGTGGGCTTTGACATGGCTCTACGTTGACGCCTAGAATGCCGTCATGGCTGGGCAAGTGAGCATCGGTGGGTGCGCTGAGGGCCAACTTGTATTGGCAAGCGCTTCGCCGCGGCGGGTGCAGTTGCTTGCGGCGCTGGGGCTGCGTTTTGACGTGTTGGCAGCCGATATCTCCGAGGAGAGGAAGCCGCAGGAGCCACCCGCAGAGCTTGCAAGGCGGCTCAGCTTGGAGAAGGCCTGGGCGGTGGCTGCGCAGCGGCCGGCGGATCTGGTTTTGGCCTGCGACACGGTCGTCAGTTTGGGCTGGGGTGCGGAAGCAGCTGTGTTCGGCAAGCCTGCGGGGGACGACGACTTGCGCCGGATGCTGGAGTGTTTGCTTGGCCGGGAGCACTGGGTGTTCACCGGCTACGCGCTGGTCTCTCGGGCTGCCGGCCTGGAGCGCTGTGGCTGGGAGGCAGCGCGGGTGCAACTGCGTCGGCTTGGCTCCGAAGAGCTGGAGGAATACATACGCTCTGGGCTGGGGCGCGATAAGGCTGGGGCGTATGCCGTGCAGGACACGTCCTTCCGGCTGGCGAAGGTCCTGGAGGGTTGCGCTGCAGCCGTCATGGGTTTGCCACTGTGCGCTCTGCGCCGGGAGCTCTTGCTGCTGGGCTTGCCTGTAGCGAGCACGCAGGCCGTGGCGCGCGCATGTGCACAGCTCACCGGGCACCCTTGTTGTTTGGAGGCTGAGTTGAACCACTCAGGCGAGGTGGAGGCACTGTGGCAGTCAAGCCGATCGAGCTGAGCATGGCGCATCGGCTGCTTGCCGGTGGGCCGGTCGCTCTTGTGGCGACTCGCTACCGCGACCATATCAATGTCATGGCCGCAAGCTGGTTCACGCCAATCAGCATGGAACCCCCGATGGTAGCGCTGGCGGTCCATAAGGGGACACTCACGCATGACTACATTGAGCGCAGTGGGGAGTTCACCATAAGCCTGCCGAACCTCGCTCTGATGGAGAAAGTGCGGGATGCCGGCATGAAAAGTGGCCGGGATGTGCGGGACAAGTTCGCTGAGCTCGGGCTGGAACCCGTCGCTGGGGAAGCGCTGGATACACCTGTGGTGGCTGGGTGCCTTGCTTACCTCGAGTGCTCTGTTGTCGAGGCTTACGACGCCGGCGAGGACCACACGGTCTTCTTTGCGGAAGTTGTGGCGGCCAGCGCGGAGCAGGAGGCCTTCCGCGAGACGTGGCTGCTTGAGGAAGAGGAGGCCAAACCGCTTCATCACCTGGGTGGCCACAAGTACGCGCTGCTGGAAAAGCTGTTAGATGCCGCCGCTCGCGAGGAGGAGCAGGAGTAAAAGTGTGCGCCAAGATCCTGTGCATCGAGGATGATGCCGATATCGTTGAGCTTGTGCGCCTCATCCTGGAGCAGGGTGGCTTCACAGTTGTGGGCCTTATGGAGCCGGAGCGAGCTTGTGAGCTAGCTCTTGCGGAGAGGCCGGACCTCATATTGCTTGACCTCATGATGCCAGGTATGGACGGCTGGGAGGTTTACCGCCGGCTTAAGGCAGATCCGCGGCTGATGCAGATCCCTGTCGTGGTGCTCACAGCCAAGGCGCAAAGCATCGACCGCGCTCTGGGCCTGCACATTGCCAAGGTCGACGACTACATTACCAAGCCTTTTGCGCCCGACGAGCTCCTGGGCAGGATCCGTTCCGTCTTGGGCCAGCGACAATCGGGCGCAGGTGCGCTGGACGGAGGTGAAATTGCCAGTACTTCGCGCTGATGAGTTGCAAGGGCTTGCCCGCCAGTTTTTCCTCGCCCTCGGCAGCCCTCCGGAGGCTGCCGATAGGGTTGCGACCTCATTGGTTCGATCCAACATCGTGGGGCACGACTCTCACGGTGTAATCCGCATTGTGCAGTACGTGAAGGCAGTGCGTTCCGGCCGGATAGACCCGCGTGCTGAGCCGGAGGTGGAGCAGGAAGGCCAGTGCACGGCGAGGGTCAACGGCAACTGGGGCTGGGGGCAAGTGGCGGCCTGGCGGGCGGCGCAGCTTGCCGTGGCCAAAGCCAGGCAGGCAGGGATCGCTGGCGTGGCGCTCTACCGAAGCAACCACGTGGGCCGAGTTGGCGAGTATGTGGAAGAAATTGCGCGACACGAGATGATTGGGTTGGCCTTTGCCAACAACCACGGCGGCGCTGTCCAGGTGGCGCCCTTTGGCGGTCGAGCTGCTCGGCTTTCCACCAATCCGATTGCTTTCTGCGCGCCTACCAGCGGCTTCCCTATCCTCGTCGATATCACTTCCTCCGTGGCGGCCGAGGGGAAGATCCGGGTGTTGCGCAACCAGGGCAAGCAGGCACCAGAGGGCTGGCTCGTTGATGCCGAGGGAAACGCTACGACTGACCCTGGCGTGCTTTATACGACCCCGGCTGGGGCACTCCTCCCCCTGGGCGGGGCGCTGGGCCATAAGGGGTACGGGCTGGGCGTCATGGTGGATGTGTTGGCCGGTGCGCTGACTGGTGCTCTGTGCAGCCACCCCGAGGCAAAAACCGTGGGCAATGCCATGCTCATCCTCGCCATCCGCATTGACGCTTTTGCGCCCAAGGAGCATTATTACGAGGAGGTCGATAAACTGGTGTCGGCGCTGAAGTCCTGCCCTCCGGCGAAGGGCTTCAAAGAAGTGTTGCTTCCTGGGGAGATCGAGCGGCGGCTGGCGGAGCAGCGACTGGCTCAGGGCATCGAGATAGATGACGAGACGTGGCGCGAGATTCTGCAAGCAGCGCAGGAGCTGGGGATTGCTCTGCCTGCCTAGGTGCTTGGCTTGCCGCCAGCCGCAGCAGCTTGGGCTGGTGTGAGATAAGCGGATTCGCAGCGGACAAGGAGGAAAAGATATGTCGGACCAGGGAGTGCAGCCGGGCACGGGGATCGAGCCGGCCGGGGGAGTCGAGCCCAGCGACAAGACGATGGCGTTGCTTGCCTACATCCTGCCGTTCATCGGCTCTGCCATCATCTTGCTCTCGGAGACGAACAAGGCGCGGCCATTCCAGAGATATCATGGCGTGCAGGCATTGGGGCTCGCCGTTGTCTACGTGGTCTTTGAGGTCCTGATAAGCATCTTGAGCGCAATCCTTTCCGGAGTCGCATGCGGGCTCGGGTGCATTCTCTGGATCTTGGGGCTTGCGCCGCTCGTGCCGATGATCTACTACGCCTACCAGGCTTACCAGGGCAAGCTCTTCAGTGTGCCCATCCTTACGGATTTCATGGTGCAGCAGGGCTGGCTGCAGCGGCTTTAGCTCGGGTTGTTGAGCTGGGCCAGGTTCATGCGGGTGATCTGCATGCCGTAGAGGTCGCCAAGTTGCTCTTTCAGGGCGAGGGCGCGCTGATAGTACTTGGCGGCCTCTCTTTGCTTGCCCTCTGCTGCCAGGACCAGGCCGAGGTTGTTGTACACTCGCGCAAGGCTTGTCCTGTCATCTGACTGCGAGAGGATGGCCGCTGCCTGTTCGAGGTTCTGGCGGGCGTCCTCCCAGCGGCCGGCGCGACGGTAGACGATGGCCAGGTTGTTGAGGGTTCTGGCAAGCCCTGCCTGATCGCCAACTTCGTTCCAGAGGCGCAAGGCCTCCTGGAACGCTTGTGTGGCCTGAACCCGATCGCCGACCTGGAGGTGTATGTTGCCGATGCTGTGCCAGGCGAGTGCCATACCCCGCCGGTCCCCGGCGGAGCGCGCAAGCGCCAAGGCTCTTTCGGCTTGCAGCAGAGCCTCCTGCCAGCGACGGCCCTGCAAGTAGGCGCGGCCAAGGTCGAGCGTTGCGCCAACGCCCAGCGAGAGGGTTTCTTCCAGTTGGGCTGCCCTTTGCAGGAATTGGATGGCTCGCTCCCGATCCCCAAGGGCTAGGTAAGTCCTCCCAAGGGCAAGGCACGCCTGGAGGCGGCCTTCGGAGTCGTTTGCTTCCGTGAAGAGCGATACTGCCCGCTCGTAGTCGGCAGCGGCCAGTACCTCTTGGCCCAGCTTGGCGCGGCACTGGCCCAGGCGGTAGTGCAGCTGCGCGAGCTGCCGCTGCAGATTTGGCTCGCGGCTGAGCAGGCCCAAGGCCTGCTGGTAGAGCTCCAGAGCCTGCTCCGGCTGCTGCTGGCTCTGCCTTATATCGCCAAGGACTGAGAGCACAGTTGCGCGTGCGACCACATCTTGGAGGCGTTCCAGATGGGTGAGCGCCCGCCGCAGCGCCTGCTCTGCCGCCGGGAGTTGCCCGGCCTCATACCACATAGTTCCAAGGCGGATCAGACATCTGGCGGCGCGCCGAGGGTCTTTTCCGGCCTCAAAGCACGTGGCTGCTTCTTCGTAGGCAGTGGCAGCAGCGGCCAGGTCCTCCTGCCCTCGGTATATCTCTGCGCTGCCCAGGAGGAGTTCGCCCTCGCTCACCTGGTCCCCGAGGAGGCGTGCCGCTTCCCTGCCGGTGGCCGCAGCAGCGAGGGCCCGGTACTCGAGCCCACACTCGTGGTAGAAGCACATAAGGGGCAGGGATAGGTCGCGCACAAGCTCGTGACGGCCAGCCAGTGGCCCTGTTTCCGAAAGGGCTGCGTTCAGGATGAATTCCATATTGCCCCAGTGCGGCGCCATGGCCCCTGCCAGAGCCGATGCCTGTCCTGAGGGAGCCTGGGCCTGGATGAAGGAGCGGTATGCCTCCATTGCCAGGCTGCTCAGTGCCTGCGCCAGCCGTTCCAAGAGGCGGTGCCTTTCCCCTGGTGGAGGCGAAACCCTCTGCCTGAAAACTGGGTGCAGCCCAAATAGCTCCGGGTGAGCGCTCTCGCTCACCAGCCCAAGCGCGCACAATTCCTGCAGGGCAGTGGCTGCCTCTCGGCCAAGGGCTTCGCTCAGGATCCGCGGGGATAGCGGGGCGGGCACCAGGGCCAGAGCCGCAAGCACCTCAGCCTGGCGCGGCGAGAGCCGCTCCAGCATCAGCTTAAGGAGCCCATCGAGAGAGCCGCAGCGGCGCGCGGTGCGCACGGCCTGCAGTATGCCAAGCCTCATCGCAAGGCCACCGGCCAGCCTAACGGCGAGGGCATTGCCATGGAGGCCGTCGGCGAGGCTGCGGGCGGATTCGGCACCAATATCGGCCAGAACTGGCACCAGGCCGCTATAGCCGAGCCAGCGGAGTGTCTGCAACGTCGCACCGGCGTCAAGGGGCGCTGGGCTCATGGCAGGGGCGCCACCTTGCTCCGAAACGCCCACACAGACGACTCTTGCCTGCCCACCTTCGGCCAGGAGTGGCGCCAGGAGCTCGTTCTGCTCGGCGGTGGGCAGCGAATCCAAGTGGTCAAGAAGCACAAGGCAAGGGCGCTCGCAGAGCGCTTCGCTCACTTTTGTCGGCAAGAGGTCCGGCTCCGGCACTCGCAGGTGCAGCTGCGCTGCCAGCATCTCCAGGGCAACCGTGGCCTGCGGAGCTGGCAGGCGCGCGCAATCAACCACCAGAATGTGCTGGAAACGAGGCAAGAGCCGGTGACAGAGTTCGACGGCGAGCGAACTTGCCCCTGAGCCAGGATCCCCAGCAATGGATAGCAGCCGAGCCCCTGAGCGCACCGCCGAGATCAGCTGTTCGAGGACAGTTGCCTGGTTCCGGAACCAAAGCTGAGGCGGGAGCGGAGCCGACCTGGGGCAGCTCAGCCGGGCGCCTTTGCCGTCAGTGGCCCGGTCAACCAGCGAGTACCAGTTGCCGCCAAGCAGGAGAGGTGGCTGAATGGCAGCAGTTCCCGGGTGCCAGTGCGCCAGCGCCTCGCTGAAGGCGTGGGCGATGATCTCCCCGCGGGCAAGCGCCTTTGCGAAGGCCTGCAGGAATTCATCCCACGCACGGGCGGGGATGCTCTTGGGAGCGAGCACGAGCGTGCTCACGCCCTGGCGCAAGAGGAGATCCGGATCCTGCAGCTCCCCTTGTGGCAGGCGCAGGAGGAGCAGGCGCACTCGGGCTTCTTGCATCAGCCTGGCCAGCCTCTCGAAGGGCACCTCGTCTGTCTGCCCCCCTTCAGTTTCCAGAGAGAGGCCGCTTGCGCTCGCCGCCGCTTCTAGGAGCAATGTGTGGTATGCCGGTCGGGACTGCAGAACCTCACTGAGCCTCTGGTAGGAAGCGGGGACAACAGGAGTTAGCTCGATATCGACTTCTCCTTGGGACAGCAGGTCAAGAAGCTGCGATGTGCGCTGGCGCGCGAGCTCAAGCGACCACTCCGCATCCATAGGGCGGGGCGCGCAGATGAGCAGCCGCAGCCGGTCGCGAACTTGATCTGGCGGCTCCGCGGCGGCTCCTCCTGGCGCAGTGGGTGAAGGAGGTGTTACAAGCTTGTCAGCGCTCTCGGCTGGCGCAGTTTCGACCGCGCGAGGCGGCACCGCTGGCGCTGCAGCTGCGCGCAGCAGCCAATAGACGAGCCCGTAGGCCGCGCCACCGCCGATGACTGTCAGCGCAACGGCCAGGGTGATTGCGGAGGGGAAGGCCAGAGCGGTAAAGAGTGCAAGCGCTGCAGCAATGCCTATGAGCGGCAAGTAGCGCGCCATTCCCTTAGGGTCCGCTCCGGCCGGCAAGAAGCGGCTCTGCCTGGCTCTGCACCCTTTCCATTGCCTCTGCCACAGTCAGCCGGCCGCTGAACACTTCCTGCATCGCCTGGCCAAGCCAGTTGCCTATCTCGTCGATCCAGGTAGCAGGCGGGAAGGTGTGGCCGACCTCCATGGCGGCAAGGGCAACTTGCGCCACGTCGGCCCGGCGGGAAGCGAGGAAAGCTTGCGAACGGGCGGCATCCACAAGTGCCGGGACGCCCAGCGTACTATCTGGGTGCGTGGCGGCAAAGCGCAGCCACTCCCAGGCAATGTTCGGGTTCTCCGCGCTGCTTGTGAGGACATAGGCGCGCATAGTGATAAGCGTCATGCGCGCTTTGTTGCGTGGCTCCAAGGCAACGCCCCAGTTGAACGGCCATTCCTTGCCCCAAAGGGCGCCACCCGCTTCCGAAACGGGGCCAAACCACATCGCCCCCCTCCCGCCGGATACAGCCGCCTCGAAGCCGCCCAGTTGCTTGAGCTCGGTGGGCGTGGGCATGACACCATAGCTCAGCGCTAGGTCGACGTACCACTCAATGGCCTCCACTGCGGCGGGGTCCGTGAACGTGGGGATCTTGGGATCCACCAGGCTATCCACAAGCGTGCCGCCATTCTGGTAGACAAGAGGCACGAAATCGGCACGGTTGATATCGCCAATGAATCCGTAGACGGGTGGCTTCGCGAGCGGATCGGCAAGCCGCTGCGCCGCCTCGAGCATGTCAAGCCAGGTCCAGTCACTGGTGGGGTAGGAGACGCCCCGAGCATCGAAGAGATCCTTATTGTAGTAGAGGATCCAGGGGTCAGCATCGGCAGGCAGCGCCCAGAGCTGGCCCTGCCAGCGAAGTGCATCGATTGTGCCCGGGAAGAAAGCTTCCAGGCGAAGCTCAGGTGAGCCCTGGACGAGGGCATCCAGTGGCCGGATGAGCCCATTCTGAGCAAGGAGCGCGAGTATGATCTGATCGACAATGGCGACGTCGACATTGCGCGCTCCAGGCCCCAGCGCGGAATAGGGGCTGCCCACGCGCAGGACGATGTCCACACGGGGGTTTTGCTTCTCGAACTCGGCCGCGAGCCGCTCGTAATGCGCGGTGAGCAGCTGCGAAGGGTATATGAAGCTCACCTGCACGGGGGGAGGGGTTGGCGTGGGCGTCGGCCTGGCGAAGAGGCGGCAGCCCGAAAGCACACACCCACCCAAGATACACAGGATAGCAACTCTGCGCCTCATTAGTTTGCCGCCCCGAAAAGGATGTTTCGGGCATGATTCTAGCAGAGAGCCGAAAGCTGCACTACAAGGCCCGGTGCTGTGCGGTGAGGCTGAGTCTGCAGGCTTGCGCGGAGTTCAGCGCTGCGGCAGGCTGCTGGGCGGCTGTGGGTGCAGGGCGCGCCGCAGGCAAGCACCAGCAATCGCGCCGAAGGGTATGGGGAGCCAAAACGAGATTGCGCGGAAAACGAGGACACCGCCCAGGGCCACGGTGCTGTTCTCGCCAAAGCCGACAAGAAGCGCCACGAGTGCACCTTCCGTCACGCCGAGGCCAGCTGGCAGGCCGCTTGCAGAACCGAGGAAGCTGCTCAGAGCGTACGCAGCGATGGCTTGTGCAGCACTCACGGAAGCGCCAAGGGCGGCAATGGAGGCTACGAAGCTGGCAATATCCCCCAAGATTGTCCAGGAGGAGTAGAAGAGAGCAGCCAGGAAGCCACCCAGCCCGCCCATCGCCAGGCCATGGCCAAGGTTCAGGACGCTCTCCGGCAGCGCCTGCGCCAGGGGGCGGCCATGGCGGCGGACCCGGCCGAGCAGCCGGTCGCAGGCTGTCCCCAGCTGGCGTGCGACGGAGCTTGCCTGCTCGGGGTACTGGCGCAGCAAGACTGTGAGCGAGACCATCGCTACCAGCCCCAAGAGGGGGCGAGCCAGCCCATCAAGGCTTGTTGCTCTTGACGGAAGGGTCAGTTGCTGGTACACAAGGGCAAGGGCAAAAAGGAGGATGAGAACCGCTGTGCCGAGGTAGTTCTGCAGGACGAAATAGGTGGCCACGGCGGCATTGGACAAGCCCGCGGCCTTGAGGTATAGGGCGCGCACGATTATGCCTCCAGCGCCGCCAAAAGGGAGGATGCGGGCAGCGGCACCCGAAGCAAGCGCGACGGCACTGGCTTGCCAGGGAGAAAGGGAACGGCCATAGAGACGGGCGTAGGCTCGCATGAGCAGGCCGGCCCCAAAATAGCGCGGAACTTGAAAAGCGGTGGCGGCAAGGAGAAGGGGGCCGGAGGCATGGCGCAAGAGCTGCGGCAGTTGGCCAAGGGCGGGGGCTTGGCCGCGCAGTGTCCAGGCAGCCAGGCACAGCACGGCGAGCGCAACTAGCACGCGCCAGGCTGCGCGATGGAGCGAACTGGTTGATCGCAAGGTGTTCATGGTGCGGTGGTCCAAAGCTGCGTTTGGGAATGCGGGGCCTATTATGAGCTCTGGTTTGCGCCAGGTCCAAGGTGCCGAAAACTAAATGTGTGTTGGTGTTGCAGAGAGTGGTTCTGTGCTATAATTGAGTGATTGGGCGCCCTACGAAAGGGTGCTCACAAGTGCGGGCGCATGGGTGTGCACATGGCTCGCCGAGAGGTTTGTGGGAGATCACGGAGGTATTGGCAGAGATGGGTTTCCCTCAGGAAGAGGAGCTTTACGAGGAGGACATTCTCGAAGAGCAGCTGGGCGAGCAGGAAGAGCCCGATCGGGAAGTGCTGCTTCAGGAGCTCTTGGAGAAGGGTCGCCGCCGCGGTTACGTCACCCAAGAGGACATTCTCGCGGTAGTGCCCGACGCCGAGAACAACGTCGACCTCCTCGATGACATTTACATTGCTCTCATGAACGAGAACATCGAGGTTCGCGATGAGGCGGCCGAGGTAGAGGAAGAAGAAGAGGAGGAGGAAGAGCCAGCTGAGCTCGCTGGAGCTGAGGAGGAAGAGCTGGATCTATCCGAGATAGGAGTGGATGACACCGTGAGCCTCTACCTCAAGGAGATCAGCCGCGTGCCTCTGCTCACCGCGGAGCAGGAGGTGGAGCTTGCCCAGAAGATCGAGGCCGGCGTCGAGGCGAAGAAGCGGTTGGAATCGGGCGACTACCGTGAGGATGAGCGGGAGATGCTGGAAGCAATCGTGCGCGAGGGGGAAAAGGCGCGCAAGCATCTCATCGAGGCCAACTTCCGGCTTGTGGTGAGCATCGCCAAGAAGTACGTTGGCCGCGGTGTCTCCTTCCTGGATCTGATCCAGGAGGGCAACATTGGGCTGATCCGGGCGGTGGAGAAGTTCGATTGGCGGCGCGGCTACAAGTTCAGCACTTACTCGACGTGGTGGATCCGGCAGGCCATCACCCGCGCCATTGCGGATCAAGGCCGCACGATCAGGGTGCCGGTGCACATGACGGAGCGCATAAACAAGGTCATGCGCGCGCAGCGCAAGCTGGTGCAGGAGTTAGGGCGAGAGCCCACCTCCGAGGAGCTGGCCGCTGAGCTCGGCACAACGCCCGACCAGGTGGAAAGGATCCTCAAGATCAGCGAGCGGCCGCTTTCCCTGGAGATGCCGGTGGGAGAAGAGCAGGATAGCGCCCTTGGGGATTTCATCGAGGATGAGCTGAGCCTGATGCCGAACGAGGTCGCCTCAAGCGAGCTCCTACGGCGCCAGGTGGAGGAGGTCCTCGCCACGCTGAGCGCAAGAGAGGCGCGCGTTTTGCAGATGCGCTTCGGGCTGAAGGACGGGCGCACCCACACTCTGGAAGAGGTCGGCCGCCGCTTTGGCGTGACGCGCGAGCGCGTGCGGCAGATCGAGGCCAAGGCTTTGCGCAAGCTGCGGCACCCGAGCCGCAGCCGCCGCCTGCGGGACTACCTGCAGCCGGAGTAAGCTCCAGGCATGATCGAGCGTCACTGCAGGCACCAGCTGCTACAGGTGTGCCCCTTGCTTCGCCTGCTGGGGGCTCCAGCAGCGCCGGGCTGCGCCCTTTGGCGCAAGCCCGGCGCTTTTTTGTTCCCGGGTTCACAAATGCTTCCTTGGAGCAGGAGTGATGGCTGAGCAACGGCTTATCGACACCCGTTTTCTGGATGCGCTGGCAAGCTCAGAGCCAACGCCTGGAGGGGGCAGTGCCGCGGCGTTGGCGGGGGCGATTGCGGCTGGGCTCGTGAGCATGGTGTGCCAGCTCACGCTGGGCCAAGCTCGCTTTGCCGCAGTTGAGGAGGAAATCCGCCAGGTCCTCTCGCGCAGCGAGGAGTTGCGGGTGCGGCTCACGATGCTGGCGGAAGAGGACATGGCGGTGTACGGTGCTTTCGCGCAGGCACAGCGCATGCCGCGCCGGACGGAGGAGGAACGCAAGCAGCGCGCAGAGCGCATGCGTGCGGCACTGGTGGAGTGCACACTGGTGCCGATGCGCGTGGCGGAGGCCTGCCGCGAGTTGCTGTCACTATGCCCCCTTGTGGTAGAAAAGGGTAACCCGGCCGCCGTGACGGATGTCGGGGTGGCGGCCCTTCTGGCGGAAGCTGCCTTGCGCGGGGCCGGCTTGCAGGTGCTTGTCAACCTCAAGTGGCTGAAGGACCCGGCATTTGTGGCCGAGCAGATGGGCAGGCTGCAATCTATCCAGGAGGGCACGGCGCAGCTCAAGGAGGACGTGGTCGCGGCGGTCGAAGGGGTGCTGCAGGGACAGTAGCTGCAGTGAAAATTGCGGCGAAGGAGCAAAGGACATGGCGGCACAGTTGTTGAGTGGGCGAGGCATAGCCAACCAGATCCGTGAGGAGATGGCTGCAGAGGTCTCTCGTTTTGCGCAGGAATGCGGCCGCGTGCCCTCGCTGGCCGTTGTGCGCGCAGGAGAGGATGCAGCCTCGGTGAGCTACACGCGCATGCTCATCCGCACTTGCGAGCAGGTGGGCATAGCGTTCGAACCGCACATCCTGCCTGCGGATGTCCCGGAAGAGAAGCTGATCTCGCTAGTAAGAGAACTCTCCGCAAGCGAAAGTGTGGATGGCATCATCGTGCAGGAGCCCTTGCCTGAGGGCTGTAATGCGGAGGCGGTTATCGCGGCCCTCGACCCAGTCAAGGATGTCGATGGGGTGCACCCCAGCAACGCTGGGCGCCTCTTCCAGGGTGTGGGAAACTACTACGTTCCCGCCACGCCCGCTGGGGGCATGGAGCTGCTTGAGCGATACGGTATTCCCGTGAAGGGCAAGCGCGCTGTTGTGGTGGGCAGGTCCAACGTCGTTGGGCGGCCCATGGCGATGCTCTTGCTCCACCGGCATGCCACTGTGACGATCTGCCACTCGCGTACCGAGAACCTGGCAGAGGAGTGCCGACGCGCTGAAATACTTGTGGCGGCCACGGGCAAGCCAAAGCTGATCACTGGCGACATGGTCAGCCCGGGTGTGGTGGTGGTTGACTTTGGCGTGAACTTTCTGGATGGCCAGATGGTCGGGGATGTCGATTTCGACTCTGTGGCCGAGAAGGCTTCCTGGATCACGCCAGTTCCCGGCGGCACGGGCCCGATGACAAACGTTATGCTCATGCGCAACGTGCTGATGGCGGCTCGGGCAAGGCAAGCTCGGGCCGAAACGAAGTGAAATAGGCCCTAAGCTCTGGGCGAAGGCGCCCGGGGTGAACGGCAAGCTTCAAAATACCGCACTGTCAGGAGGAACTGAGAATGGCTTTGGAGATCAAAGTACCGAGCGACCTTGAGATCGCCCAGGCGGCAAAGCTGCGGCCCATAGTGGAGATCGCCGCCAAGATTGGCCTCTCGCCAGATGACCTGGAGCTCTTTGGCAAGTATAAGGCGAAGGTGCATCTGGACGTGCTGGAGCGCCTCAAGGACAGACCCAATGGCCGCTACATTGATGTGACGGCAATCACGCCTACGCCGCTCGGGGAGGGCAAGACGACGACGACAATAGGCCTCACCCAAGGGCTGGGGCGGCTGGGGAAAAACGTGATGACCTGCATCCGGCAACCATCCATGGGCCCAACTTTCGGCATCAAGGGCGGGGCGGCTGGCGGTGGCTACTCGCAGGTGGTCCCCATGGAGGATTTCAACTTGCACCTGACGGGCGACATTCATGCTGTCGGGGCAGCACACAACCTGCTCGCTGCGGCAATTGATGCCCGTATCATGCACGAGGACGAGTTGAGCGATGCACAGCTGGAGAAGCTCGGCCTCAAGCGGCTCAACATTGACCCGTACTCGATCACCTGGAACCGCGTGGTGGATGTGAATGACCGCGCGTTGCGGCGGGTCATAATCGGGCTTGGCACAAAGGACGACGGCAGGCCGCGCCAATCTGGCTTTGACATAACAGTGGCAAGTGAGGTCATGGCAATCCTGGCGCTGGCGACCTCGCTCAAGGACCTGCGCGAGCGGCTCGGCCGCATCGTGATCGGGACCAGCAAGTCGGGCCAGCCGATCACGGCTGAGGACCTGGGGGTTGCGGGGGCGATGGCTGTCCTTCTCAAGGATGCCCTGATGCCCAACCTGATGCAGACGCTGGAGGGGCAGCCGGCGTTTGTGCATGCGGGACCGTTTGCGAACATCGCGCACGGGAACTCCTCCGTCATTGCCGATCAGATTGCCGTCAAGCTCTGCGACTACGTGGTGACGGAATCGGGCTTTGGCGCCGACATTGGCATGGAGAAGTTTTTCAATATCAAGTGCCGGGTCTCGGGGCTCATCCCGAACTGTGTCGTGCTCGTGGCGACGGTGCGGGCCCTCAAAATGCATGGCGGCGGGCCGCGCGTTGTGCCTGGGAGGCCGCTGCACCCAGCCTATCAGCAGGAAAACCTGGAGCTGCTGCAGAAGGGCCTTGCCAACCTCGAGGCGAACATTCGCATTGCCAAGCTCTTTGGCATCCCAGTAGTGGTGGCCATCAACACCTTTGCCACCGACACTGAGGCCGAGCTGGACATGGTGCGGGAGGCAGCGATCAAGGCTGGGGCTGAGGACGCCGTCAAGTGCGAGCACTGGGCCAAAGGTGGCGAGGGGGCCATAGAGCTTGCCAAGGCAGTGGTGGCCGCCTGCGAGAAGCCCAGCCAGTTCCAGTTCCTGTATCCACTGGATATCCCCATCAAGGAGAAGATCGAGATCATTGCGACGAAGGTTTACGGTGCGGCCCGGGTGGATTACTCCCCAGAGGCGGAGGAGCGCATCCGGCTCTTCACGCAGCTTGGCTACGACAAGCTGCCCATCTGCATGGCCAAGACGCACCTTTCCCTTTCGCACGATCCTTCTCTCAAGGGCGCGCCTCGCGGCTTCACCCTGCCTGTGCGCGATATCCGCGCCTCAGTCGGGGCGGGGTTCCTGTACCCGCTGTGCGGCGAGATGCGGACGATGCCGGGCCTGCCAAGCCGGCCAGCCTTCATGTCGGTGGATCTGGATGAGAATGGCCGCGTGAAAGGCCTTTTCTAGCGCCTGGAAGGTACCTGGCGGCCATGCCGCCAGGTACCACGTTCGGAAGGACTTGGAGGTTCTCATGGTTGAGAGCTTGGTCGTACACGTTCCGCGCCTTTACGCCGACCACCACGTCAAGCGGGTGCGCGAGCTGCTCTTCGCCCTGCCTGGTGTGCAGGATGTCGTGGCAAGCAGCCTGGAGCACTCTGTCGTCGTGAGTTATGACCCCGCGAAGCTGCAGCCAGAGCAAATCCGCCAAACGCTGGCGGATGGCGGCTACCCGCCAGGAGAGGCAGAGGAGCTGGCGGCGGCCTTCCAGGAAAGGCCGAAGTCGGCCTGGTACATCTTGCAGCAGCGGATCCTGCGCGCTAACCCAGTGGATCGGCGAATGGCAGGCGACTTCAGAAAGTACTAGAATATTAGTTAGCTTGTGGATCATGTGATGGCTTTTGGACAGTCTGTGCTTGCAGTTTGTGAGGAGGTGTGAGATGGCTGAGGTCAGGTCCAAGGACCCGGCAGCGCAGGAGCTTTTGCGTGTCGGGCAGGAGCGGGGGCTGTCGACGGCGTTTTTCCGCGCGGAGGAGATCAAGCCCTGCCCAATTGGCGCAAGCGGGGCCTGCTGCCGGATGTGTGCCATGGGCCCTTGTCGGCTTGTTGGGCGGACAACGGCGGGCGTTTGCGGGGCGACTTTGGGCACAGTGGTGGCGCGCAATTTCGCGCGGATGGTGGCTGGTGGGGCTTCGGCGCATTCAGACCATGGCCGGAGCATGGTAATGACGCTCCTTGCGGCGGCCAGAGGCGGAGCACAAGGCTACGAGATCAAGGATGAAGCCAAGCTGCGCGTTATCGCTGCTGAGCTGGGGATCGAGCCAAGTGGGCCGGCTAAGCCGCTTGCCGAGAAGGTTGCGCTCAGGCTACTTGAGGATTTCGGCCGGCAGGCGGGGGAGATAGCCTACCTGAAGCGGGCCCCGGCACGGCGTCAGCGCCTTTGGAGGGAACTGGGGATTGCGCCGCGAGGCGTCGACCGAGAGGTAGTCGAGCTTATGCACCGCACGCATACTGGTGTGGACCAGGAGGCAAGCCATATCCTGAAACAGACGATGCGCACAGCGCTTGCTGATGGCTGGGGCGGCTCGATGATCGGTACTGACGTGAGCGATATCCTGTTTGGGACGCCGGGTCCGGTTGCCTCAGCCACCAACCTTGGCGTGCTCAAAGAGGATGAGGTGAACATTGTCATCCATGGGCACGAGCCAACTCTGGCGGAGATGGTCGTGCTTGCCTCTCAGGATCCAGAGCTTGTGGCTTACGCGAAGGAGAAGGGCGCGAAGGGCATAAACCTGGCCGGCATATGTTGTACGGCAAACGAGGTGCTCATGCGCCATGGTGTGGCGCCTGCCGGCAACTTCCTGCACCAGGAGCTTGCGATCATGACGGGCGCGGTGGAGGCCATGCTCGTCGACGTGCAGTGCATCATGGAAGGCTTGGCCACGATCGCCGATAGCTTCCACACGCTGCTCATCACCACCTCTCCTAAGGCCAAGATCCGGGGCGCAACGCACATTGAGTTCGAGGAAGAGCATGCCTACGACATCGCCAAGCGCATCGTGCGCATGGCGGTCGACAACTTCCCCAACCGGCGGGAGGTTTACATCCCGCAGGTACAAGAAGGGCTTATCGCGGGGTTCTCGCATGAGTACGTGAACTACATGCAGGGTGGGACTTTCCGCGCCTCTTTTAGGCCGCTCAACGATGCCATCATGCAGGGGCGGATCCGCGGAGTGGCTGGCGTGGTGGGCTGCAACAATGCCTGTGTGGTCCAGGATTTCGGCATCACGAAGGTGATCGAGGATCTCATCGCCAACGACGTGCTCGTCGTAGCCACTGGTTGCGCTGCCATCGGTGGGGCGAAGTATGGCTACCTCGCCCCGGAGATCTGGGACAAGGTCGGCGATAACCTGCGCGAGGTCTGCGAGGCCGTTGGCGTGCCGCCCGTCCTGCATATGGGCTCGTGTGTGGACAACTCCCGCATCCTCACGGTCCTCACCCAGATGGTGGAGGAGGGTGGCCTGGGGGATGACATTAGCGACCTGCCGGTCGTCGGCATCTGCCCCGAGTGGATGAGCGAGAAGGCCCTGAGCATTGGCACTTATTTCGTCGCCTCTGGCCTCTATGTGCTCTTTGGGGTGCGGTCGCCGGTCTCGGCCAGCGAGGAGGTGGTGGAGGTCATGACTGAGGAATGGCCTAAGACCGTGGGCGGCGCGTTGGAGTTCGAGCCAGATTATGACCGGCTCATTGGCAAGGCGCTCTCGCAGATCGACCAGAAACGCGATGCGCTCGGGCTGGAGGAGTACCGCCCGGGCAGGTACGGGGCGAGTGGAGATAGGCTGTTCCGCGAATGGTTGAAGATCCCGCCCGAGAAGCGCAGCCTTTACAGCCGCAAGCCGGTGGAAGCGTGAGAGAAGAGAGGGGAGGAGAGAAAGCCTATGTCCAAGTATATCGCGACGAGGGCGATGAGAGGAGCAAACCTCATCGTCGCAGAGGCACAGGAAATGCTCGAGCGTGCGCTCGCCGAGCTTGGGCCCGACAAGCCGGTTGCCTTCCCCAACACAGCTTACTTCTTGCCGGTAATCTACGGCTTCACGGGTATTGAGGTGACGAAGCTTGCTGACCTTGTGCCGGTGTTGGAACAAGCTCGCAAGCTTCTCAGCCCGCCTCCTGGCGAGCGGCTATGGCTGCCGTACCTCGGTGAGACCCTGGATTGTGGTGTGGCCACGCTGCTCGCTGAAGAGGCGATCGAGGGGATCCGGTTCGCATATGGCCTGCAGCCAGAGCGCAAGCCCGGGTTCCGGCTGGCGGGGGGCAGCTTCACAAGCCCGGAAATGGTCAAAGAGGGCGGCGAAGGGTTCCTGAACGGCCCCATAGATGACATCCAGCTGCGGGCCTGGGGCATTCAGCTTGTTGATGGCCGCATGCCCGGGTTTGCCGCCATCGTGGGGTGTGCCAAATCCAACGAGGTCGCGGTGGAGATCGTCCGGCAGCTGCAGCAGCGCAACATCCTCGTTTTCCTGAGTGGCAACGTGAACGGGCGCAGCATCATCGACCAGCTGCAGGAGGAGGGCGTGGAGATGGGCTACGACACCTACATCGTGCCCTTTGGCACGGATACCATCTCTGCGATCTACGCCCTCGGCTTCGCCACGCGTTCCGCGCTCACCTTTGGAGGGCTCAAGGGCGGGCAGATCCGCGAGATCCTGCTTTACAACAAGTACCGGGTCTTCGCCTTTGTGCTGGCGCTGGGAGAGGTGGATGACCTCAAGTACGCGACGGCAGCCGGCGCCATAACTTATGGCTTCCCCGTCATTGCCGACACCGTCATACCCGAGATCAGGCCGACGGGCGTCACCACGTACGAGCACGTCATCTCCATGCCCTTTGACGATATAGAGGGCAAGGATGACCTGGAGCGTGCGCGGCGGCTGGTGCAGCGGTGCATCGAGGTGCGCGGCGTCAAGGTGCGGGTGACGCAGGTGCCAATCCCGGTGCCATACGGCTCGGCTTTCGAAGGGGAGCGGGTGCGGCGTGCCGACATGCGCGTCGAGTTCGGCGGGCGGGATTCAAGGGCGTTTGAGTACCTGCGGATGCGGCCAATGGAGGA
>JAPWUW010000224.1 GCA_028275325.1 Anaerolineae bacterium
TACGCGAAACCGCCACGGTCGAATACCACCTTTCGTATCCCTTTCTCCAGGGCTCTGCGCGCCACCAACTGCCCCACGAGGGCCGCCTGCTCTGACTTGGACAGGCCCGCAACTTTTTCCCGCAACTCAGGATCCAGTGTCGAGGCTGCGGCCAAGGTGTGCCCCCTGGTATCGTCGACCACCTGCGCGTAGATGTGCTTCAGGCTCCTGTACACGTTCAGCCTGGGCCTCTCAGGAGTGCCCACTACCTTCTTGCGCACACGCAGGTGCCTGCGCTGTCTGGCCTCTCTTTTCTTACGCACGTCCACCATGCTTTGCTGCTCCTACCAAACCGCTCTATCAGGCCGCTTCAGCGTGCGCCAGCCTTTCCGGCTTTCCGCCTGATCTGCTCACCTGCATAGCGGATACCCTTGCCAAGGTATGGCTCCGGTGGCCGCACAGCCCGGATCCGTGCCGCCATCAGGCCCACGAGCTCTTTGTCGGCGCCCTCGACAGCAATCAGCCGCCCGCTTCGGTCGACGCTAAAGCTGATCCCTGCCGGTGGCTCGATGCGCACGGGATGCGAAAAGCCCACATAGAGCACCAGAGCCTTTCCCTGCAGCTCTGCTCTGTATCCCGTCCCCTCAATCTCCAGCTCCTTGCGAAAACCCGTGGTCACACCGGTGACCATGTTGGCAAGGAGTGCTCGCGTCAGCCCATGCAACGCCCGGTGCCGCGGCTGGTCAGTTGGCCGCTTGACAGCAAGCTCCTTCCTTCCATCGCTCTCGCGCAACACGATCTCCATATCGGGGTGAAAGGAGCGCTCCAGCACTCCCCGCGGGCCTTTCACCTGCACGCGCACACCATCAATGCTGACACTCACACCACTGGGTATGGGAATTGGCCTTCTGCCAATACGTGACATGAGATGCTCTCCCACCGCTTTACACTCTTCGCCTCGGCCCTACCATACGCGGCAAATGATCTCGCCACCAACGCCCCGCCTGCGCGCCTCGTGGTCAGTCATGACGCCGAGCGGGGTGCTCACTATCGCAATCCCCAGGCCGCTCATTACCCAAGGGATGTTGCGCCGCCGTGCGTAAACGCGCCGCCCAGGCTTACTCACCCTTTCAATGCCTGAGATGACCGGCTTCTTGCTGTCCGTATACTTGAGCCAGATGCGCAAAGTCGGCTGGGCGCCATCGTGAATGAGCTCGTAATTGCGTATGTAGCCCTCCTCCTTGAGTATGCGAGCTATTTCCACCTTGAGCTTGGAGGAAGGCAAAGCAACGTGCGTGTGCCCCGCCCGGCACGCGTTCCTAATCCTTGTAAGCATGTCACCAATAGGATCACCCAGCGTCATGCGTCACTCCTCTAACACGTCTGCAGCCAGCGCATCTGAGCACCTACCAGCTAGCTTTGCGCACACCAGGGATTTTCCCCTCGAGGGCTTGCCGCCGGAAACAAATGCGGCAGAGGCCGAAGCGGCGCATGTAGCCACGTGGCCGCCCGCAAAGTTGACACCGGTTGCGCACCTGGATGGCGTACTTACGCCTCTTCTCGCGCGCAATCATGCTTTTCTTAGCCACGACCCCTCCCGATAAGCAAGCAGAACTCAACCAGACCGCCGGAAAGGCATGCCGAGCAAAGCCAACAGCCGCCTGGCTTCCTCATCCGTCTTGGCTGTGGTGACGATGCTTATCTCCATGCCCCGAACCCGATCTATCTGCTCGTAGTTCACCTCCGGCCACACCAGTTGCTCCCGGAGGCCGAGCGTGTAGTTGCCGCGCCCATCGAACGCATCCGGCGACACGCCGCGGAAATCCCGCTGCCGAGGCAAGGCGATGTTAAGCAGTCTATCCAGGAAGTCATACATACGGTCCCCGCGCAGCGTCACCTTTGCGCCAACTGGCGCACCAGCCCGCAGACGGAATGACGCGATCGACTTCCGAGCTCGCCTCACCAGAGGCTTCTGCCCTGTGATCGCCGCCAGGTCGTTCATTGCCGCGTCCAGCGCCTTGGGGTTCTGCACTGCTTCCCCCACCCCCACATTGACGACGATCTTCTCGATGCGCGGCACTTCCATGACATTCCGGTAACCAAACTCCTGCATGAGGCGCGGCACTACTTCGTTCCGGTAGTAGTCCTTCAACCTGGGCATAACGCCGACCCCCCACATCTCCCTGCTATTCGATGAATTCGCCGCATTTCTTGCACTGGCGCACCTTGCGGCCATCTTCTCGCACCACCACCCCCACCCGCCTGCCCTTATCGCAGCGAGGGCAAATGAGCGCCACATTGGAGATGTGCAAGGGTGCCTCTCTCTCAATTATGCCACCGTCGCTGAAGCGGCTCCGCCTCTGGTGCACCTTTACCAGGTTCACACCCTGGACGATGACGCGCTCTTCTTTAGGCAAGACGCGTAGGACTTCCCCGCGCCTGCCCTTGTGCTCACCAGCTATTACCTCAACCCTGTCACCTTTGCGAATCTTACGCATGGGGTAAGCCCTCTTTTCACAAGACTTCAGGCGCCAAAGAGACGATGCGCATGAAGCCCTTCTCCCTCAGCTCCCTTGCAACAGGCCCGAATATCCGCGTGCCCCGCGGGCTGTGGTAATCGTCGATGAGCACGGCCGCATTGTCGTCGAAGCGGATGAAGCTGCCATCTGGCCGGCCGTACTCCTTCTTCGTTCGCACTACCACCGCTTTCACTACATCGCCCTCTTTGACCGCACTATTGGGCACTGCCTGCTTCACTGAGGCGACGATTATATCGCCCACAGTGGCATACTTGCGCTTGCTGCCACCGAGTACGCGGATGCACATTATTTCTCGAGCCCCGGTATTGTCGGCAACCTTTAGCCTTGTCTGCTGCTGGATCATTGCCACAACCCCTAAGCGCCACTATTTTCCTCGAGCTCAACCGTGGCCTCGACCTCAGGTAGTTCAGTAGCACGCTTGACAATGCGCTCCACCACCCACCTCTTCCGGCGGCTCAAAGGGCGGCTCTCCCTGATCTCAACCAGATCTCCCACACGGCACTCGTTGCCTTCATCATGGGCCATGTACTTCTTCCGCCGCCGCACCACCTTCCCGTAGAGAGGGTGCCGGAACGAGCGTTCCACCTGTACCACTACCGTCTTGTCCATTTTATCGCTCACGACGACCCCGCTCAGAAGACGTCGCCGATCTCTCATTGCACACCCCCGCTCGCCGCAGCAAGCTCCCGCTCGCGCAGGATTGTCTTGATCCGCGCTATTTCCTTGCGCACCTGCCTCATCCTTTCAGGGTTAGCACTCTGCCCCGAAGCCGCCTGAAACCGCAGGTTGAAGAGCTCCCGCTGGGCCTCGTCCAACGCTTGCCGCAGCTCCTGGTCGGTCTTGCCGCGCAATTCCCTTGCCTTCATGTGCCAGTCATCCTCTCGCCAGTTATCGGGTCCGTGCGCACCACAAACTGCGTATCTATCGGCAGCTTCGCTGCTGCCAGGCGCAACGCCTCGCGCGCAATCTCTTCGCTCACTCCGCTCACCTCAAAGATAATGCGCCCGGGCTGCACAACTGCCACCCACTGGTCGACAGCACCCTTGCCGCCACCCATACGCGTCTCTGCCGGTTTCTTGGTGACAGGCTTGTCGGGAAAAACGCGCATCCACATTCGGCCGCCACGCCGCAAATAGCGCACGATGGCGCGACGGGCAGCCTCGAGCTGCCGCGCTGTCATCCAGCACGGCTCAAGCGCCTGCAGGCCATAATCGCCAAAGGCCACTGTGTTCCCGCGAGAAGCCATGCCCGTCATGCGGCCCCTGTGTTGCTTGCGGTACTTCACCCGCTTCGGCATCAACATCTGAGCTAGCTCCTCCTTACTCCATCACCTCAGCCGCAACCTCGCTTGGCTGCTGGGCTCGCTCCGGCTGTGCCACATCGCCCTTGTATATCCATACCTTGACACCGATGCGCCCAAAGGTCGTCAGCGCCTCAGCCTGGCCGTAGTCTATGTCGGCGCGCAATGTGTGCCGAGGGATCCGCCCCTCGCGCAGGGTCTCGCTTCGGCCCATTTCCGCTCCCGAGAGCCTGCCCGAAACGCGCACCATCATCCCCTGGGCGCCCGCTCTCAATGCGCGCTGGATCGCCTGCCTGGCCGCCCGGCGGAAGCTGATCCGCTTCTCGAGCTGCTGCGCAATGCTTTGCGCAACCAGGAAAGCATCCAGGTCTGGCTCGGTGATCTCCTGGACATCCAACCGTACGTGCTTGCCAGTCAATTCCTCCAGCTCTTGGCGTAACGAGTTGACCACTGCGCCCTTGCGGCCGATCACAATCCCCGGCCGGGCTGTGTGTATGGTCACGCCGATCTGGTTGGGAAAGCGCTCAATCTCGATGGTAGAGATAGCAGCATCCGGCAACCGCTTCAGAATGTGCTGCCGCACGGCAAGGTCCTCGAGCAGCAACTGCCTGTACTCCGCCTTGCGCCGCGCGAACCACCTCGCCCGCCAATCGTAGATGATGCCGATGCGAAACCCGTAAGGATGCACTTTCCGGCCCAAATCCTCGCCTCCCCAACCCTATATCAGCGCTTGCCCTCTCGCAGGATGACACCAATGTGACACGATCGCCGCCTTATCGGCTTCCATCGCCCGCGCGCACCAAACCGCCGCCACCGCCGCATGGGCCCAGGGTTAGCGTAGATCTCGGCCACGACCAGGTCATCGCGGTCAGCACCAAAGTTGTTCTCGGCGTTGCTGAGCGCGCTCTGGATGGCCTTATAAACGGGCCGTGCTGCGGCCTGCGGCATGAATTGCAGCATCGTGAGAGCCTCCGTTGCTCGCTTCCCACGTACCTGATCGACAACCAACTT
>JAPWUW010000226.1 GCA_028275325.1 Anaerolineae bacterium
ACGGTGGTGCTTCTGTGAGGCTTGAGCAGGAAAACCCTGGCATGAAGCTCGGCCTCATCCCATATCCTAAGGGCCCACTCGGGCTGACAGGACGTAGGGCCACTGCGGACGTGCAGGCCCAGGTTGTCTTTAGGAAGGGACTCGAGCCCATCAAGATTGAGGCATGCATCAACAACCTGAACTGGCACATGGAGATGCACGTCAACTGGCAGAAGTACCAGCAGTATGGAGAGTGGCGCAACAGCCATGCCTTTGTGGAAGGGCTGGAATGGGTCTGGGATGAGAACTGCGAGCTAGTAGACGGGCCCGTAAAGATGCCGGATAGCTACGCCTGGATGGATACTATTGACTTCGGGTTCCCCTACATGGTCTACCCAGAGTACCAGTTCGAGCCTTTCCGGGACATTCAGGAGTGGGCCAAGCAGGATCCATCCACCCTCAACAAAGCGCAACGTTTCCTGCTCAAGAACCCGATTGTCCTGCGAGAGGCTGAGTTCTACACCAAGGCGTACGAGACGAGGGATGTGGCCATCCGCAACGAGTTTTTCGGCATCCCGGGCGAGGCGATGAAGAAGTACCAGCCCGACCTGAACACGCTTGAATCGGAGGTGTTCATAAACATAGTGGTCGGGAACGAACCGCTGGATCGCTTCGATAGCTTCGTTGAAGAGTGGCTCTCCAAGGGCGGGAAGGAGATCACTGACGAAGTGAACGAGTGGTATAAGGCCACTTTCGGCTAAGAGCAGGTGGGATAAGAGCAGGTCAAGACGGGCAGGGGCACTCACTGTCCGTCTTGACCTCAAATTGGAGGCGCCAAAGGCATGGCACTCTATGGCTATCAGGAGGCCGCGCGGGTTAGGCCGCGAGCAAGTTCAGCTGTCAGACGGCATGGCCGCGTTGTGCGAGCAGTGAGGCAGCACTGGCCGCTCTATGTGATGCTGGTGCCTGCCCTGGTAATGCTAGCACTCTTCCATTTTTACCCCATGTGGGGAGTATTGATCGCCTTCAAGGACTATAGCCCTGCCAAAGGGTTCGGAGAGTCGCCGTGGGTGGGGCTGGCGAATTTCAAGCGTTTCTTCGCAAGCGAAAGCGCCACGATTGTAATTCGCAACACGCTTTTCATTTCCATAGGCAAGATCGTGCTCGGTCAGTTTGCTGCAGTTATCTTTGCGTTGATGTTGAATGAGGTGCGCATACGGCTTTTCAAGCGGTTAGTGCAGACAAGCACGACGCTGCCCTACTTTCTCTCGTGGGTGATAATCGGCGGGATCATGGTGCAGGTGTTATCCACGGGTGGCCTTGTCAATAGCGTCGTGAAGGCTGTTGGCTTGCGGCCAATACGCTTCCTGGGGGATCCTAATGTGTTCCCGTGGACACTTATTTTTTCGGATGTATGGAAGGGCTTTGGTTTTGGTGCTGTGATATACCTGGCTGCGCTCACCTCAATCAACCCGGAGCTTTACGAAGCTGCTGCAGTTGATGGTGCTGGCCGCTTTGGCCGGATGTTGCACGTTACGATCCCTGGAATCCAGCCCACGATTGTGCTTATGGCTTGCCTGAGCCTTGGCGGCATCCTCAACGCTGGGTTTGAGCAGGTGCTGGTTCTCTACAACCCCGTTGTATACAAGACAGGTGATATAATTGACACATTTGTCTTCCGAATCGGCCTCGTGGGCCAGGGAGGGATGCCGGACTTCAGCCTAGGCACCGCGGTGGGGCTGTTCAAATCGGTCATTGGGTTTGCGCTTATCAGCCTCTCGTATTGGCTGGCCGACCGCCTGGCCAACTACCGCGTGTTCTGATTTTGGCTTCTGGCCTGCTCGCTTTTCGGAGTGGAGGCGGTTCGTCAAGCGATCCCAGCCGCAACGATGCCCGAATAGCTCAGGAGTCTTGATGGGATGGTCGGGGAATCGACACTATCTGACCGCATTGTGAATTTCGTACTCTACCTATTGCTGTTGCTTATCGCTCTGTCCTGCCTGTTTCCGTTCTTGCATGTAGCTTCTGTTTCTCTGAGCAGTCACGCAGCTGTCTCTGCGCGGAAGGTGACGCTCTGGCCCATCGGCATCCACCTTGACAACTACCGGTTCCTCATTGTGGACACGGTGTTCGTGAGCTCATTTCGGACCTCGGTGTTGAGGGTTCTGGTGGGGGTGGGCATAAGCCTGCTTCTCATGGTCGTGACAGCGTATCCTTTGTCGCTTGACAATCTCTATGTTCCTGGTCGGACGGTCTTCAAAATGCTGCTGCTATTTGGGATGCTCTTCAGCGGCGGGCTAATTCCCTACTACCTGGCCCTGAAGAATTTGGGACTTCTCGACACCTTTTGGGTCCTCGTAGTGCCTCCGGCACTGAACATATTTTATGTCATTTTGATAATCAACTATTTCAGAGGGCTTCCGCACGAGCTGTGGGAGGCAGCGGTACTGGATGGCGCGAGCCACTTTCAGGTTTTGTTCCGCGTGTTCATCCCTCTATCTCAGCCGGTGCTGGCTACGGTGGCGCTTTTCTCTGCCGTCCAGCACTGGAATTCCTGGTTTGACGGGGTGATCTTCATCAAAGAGGCTACAAGGTGGCCGTTGCAAAGCTATCTGTACTCGCGTGTCACCACCCGCATGCTCCAGTGGCAGACGGCTGTCTCGGCGGAGCGGGCTGGTCAGGCTTTTGTGGAGGCCACGCCTGAGGGCCTAGCTACCGCCATGATCCTCATCGCGACGCTCCCCATCCTGCTTGTGTACCCGTACTTGCAGCGCTACTTTGTGACGGGCTTGACACTTGGTTCGCTGAAGCAGTAAACAGCGACAGGGTAGTTCACACATCGCCTGGTTGGCAGGAGGGTGTGAGTGGAGCGAGCAACCCTCACGGTTGGCCCTGCAGCGGGGGCCGATATCATCGGTGCTGATAGCCGCGCGCTGCAGGCGGCGGTGGATTACGTTGCCGGCCTTGGAGGGGGTGTCGTGCGCATCCTCCCCGGAACTTACACCATGTACGATTCCCTGCACCTGCGCTCTGGTGTGGCCGTCCTCGGCAGCGGAACGGAAACGGTCTTGCGCAAGGCGGATGCCATCGTCAGCCCGATTTACCTGGATGGAGATTATGGTGAGGAAGAGATCACGCTGGTTGATGCCTCGGGGTTTGCGCCTGGCATGGGCGTCACGATCCTCGACCAGCGCGCAGCGGGCTTCCACGTGACTGTGGCGCGCATAAAGGCCAAGGACGGCAATGTGCTGCAGATAGATTGGCCGCTGCAGGCCGATTACCTCGTCTCCGCCGGTGCGCTGGCGCAGACGACCTTCCCTGTGATCTCCGGCTACTTCTTGCAGGGCGCGCGGGTGGAGAACCTGACGATCGATGGGAACAAGGCTGCCAACCCTGAGCTCACCGGCTGCCGGGGTGCTGGCATCTTCCTCTACCGCGCCAAGGGGTGCGCGATCAGGAACTGCCTCGTGCGGGATTTCAACGGCGATGGCATCAGCTTCCAGCAATCCGATGACATCACCATCGAGGGCTGCCAGTGCCTTGGCAACACGCAGCTTGGCATCCACCCCGGCAGCGGCTCGCAGCGGCCGGTGGTGCGCGGCTGCCGCATGGAGGGCAATGGCCGCATCGGGCTGTTCCTCTGCTGGCGCGTGAAGCACGGGCTCTTCGAGGATAACGAGATCATTGGCAACGGCCAGGTTGGCATCTCCATCGGCCACAAAGACACGGACAACGTCTTCCGTCGCTGCCTTGTGCAGGGCAACGGCCGTTACGGCATCCACTTCCGCGAAGAGCTGGAGCCCATGTCCGGCCACCGCAACAGCTTCGAGGATTGCACGGTCGAGGCCAACGGCACGGCGCAAGAGGGCGCAGGGCTGTGCATTGAGGGCCACACGCGAGGCACCTTGCTGCGTCGCTGCCTCGTGCGCGGCCACAAATGGGGTATCGCCCTTGGGCCAAATGCCGAGCGCCCCGTGCTTGAGGAGGTGCGCTTCGAGGCCAATAGCGCCGGCGACGTCATCTCCCTCAGCGAGGCTGCCCGCTAGCCCAGCGCCACATCAAGTGCCATCATAATGGCAAAGCCAAAGAGGGCGCTCAGCGTGGCGATATCCGTGTTGCCGGCCTGCTGGGATTCAGGGATGACTTCCTCGACGACGACGAAGATCATCGCGCCGGCAGCAAAGGCGAGCGCGTAGGGCAGGATCGGCCTGGCGGCAAGGACAGCCGCGGCGCCCAGAACGGCAGCCACGGGCTCGACCACAGCCGAGAGCTGGCCGTACCAGAAGCTGCGCAGCTTCGAGATTCCCTGGCCGCGCAGGGGCATGGCGACGGCCATGCCCTCCGGGAAGTTCTGAATGCCGATCCCGATGGCTAGGCTGAGCGCTGCTGCCAGGGATGCGCCCTCCAGCCCTGCTGCGGCGGCGCCGAACGCCACGCCCACGGCCATCCCTTCCGGGAAGTTGTGCAACGTCATGGCCATGATGAGGAGTGTCGTCCGACGCCAGGTGGAGCTCAAACCCTCGGCTTGATCGCGCGCAAGGAATAGGTGCAGGTGTGGCAGCACTCTGTCGACGCTGCGCAGCGCCAGGCCACCGGCCAGGAACCCGGCGGCTGGAGGGAGCCACTCTGGGAGGCCCAGCTCCTCGCTCATGGTTATGGCTGGCACAAGCAGAGACCAGAAGCTGGCTGCGATCATCACGCCGGCGGCAAAGCCGAGCGCCCCATCCAGAAGCCGGCGGCTCACGCTGCGCGTGAAGAAAACGAAGGACGCGCCCAACGCTGTGAGGGCCCACGTGAAGCAAGTGGCCAAGAACGCCTGTAGGACCG
>JAPWUW010000225.1 GCA_028275325.1 Anaerolineae bacterium
TCGTTCGGCAAGTGGCCTCGCCCCATAGTGGAACACCTCGATTCGGCCCTGCCGGACGCTCTCCCAGCGAAAGCGCTCATCCTCATATGTGAAACAGGTCTCGGGGCTTTCCGCCTCCTCGCCCTCCGCTGAGCGAACTGCCCAGCGGTAACACACGCCCTCGCCGGGTGCAAGTTCACCGCGCTCGAGCTGCCACTTGTAACTAGCGCGAAACTCCCGCCCACCCTCGAAAGCCGCTGGCGCTCGGTTACGCGCCGCCTCTTCTGCCAGCCAGTAGAGGATCGAAACCTCCCCAATTGCCCTCGTGGCTTGCGCATCCAGGCTGAACTCGATCTCGTGGCCAAAGTCAACCTTGTGCTCGCTATTGAGAAACGAAACCCACCCGGCGTCCGCGCTCGAGGAGCCAGGGGCCAATGCCCCAGCAAGGAGGCAACAAAGCCCCACTAGAAGCGCAATTGGTCTGTATCTGGCAGGGACTCCGGCGCTGTCTCTCTCCACTTGTCACCTTCCTCGATCAACATGATGGGAATGTCATCTTTGATCGGGTACTTCCGCCGACAGTCGGGGTTATCGCAGAGCAGCCACTGTTGCCGAAAGTACGTCACCTTTGTCTTGCAGGCAGGGCAAACCAATATCGAGAGCAGTTCCTCGCTCAGCATTATCCGAACGTACCTCCATCATATAGCCTCGGCCCATTATAGCGCAGCTCCACGTGACGGTGGAGCCAGATGCTCACTTGCGCCCGTGCAGCCATAGCCCACACCAAGCCGTAAGAACGGCGAACACCAGCACTAGCGCGCCGAAAACGCGCGTGGGGCCCAGAGCATCGAGTGCCCATCCAGCAAGCATGGTTGGGAACACTGAAAAGAGGTTGTTGAGCGTGAGCTGTAAACTTATGACCCTACCGCGCATGAACTCCGGCGGCTCCTCCTGAAGGATCGCCTTGCCCGGGATGTAGGCAAGGACAAACCCAAAACCAAGAAGAGGTGAACTAGCTGCAAGCCCAAGAAGCCCGGCGCTCGGCAGGCTCACGGTGAGAGTGTAGCCCACAAGCGAGGCAGCAATGCAGCTGTTGCCGGCAAGCACAAAAGCTGTTCGCGAGCGCTTCCCCGCCAAAGGCGAGATCAGTATAAGACCTGCCAAGGCAGCACCCAGGGCCGCGGGAGCGATGTAAAGCGGCAGGTTGTATGTGGGTACCCCGAAGCGAGCTTTGAGGACTACGGGCAACAACGAGCCAAAGCTAAGCGCGAGCGCGGTCTGGCTTGTAAGGGCAACGATGGCTACTGTCACCTTTGGAGAGCTTGCTGCAAACCGCAACGCCTCGTCGACATCCAGCAAGACGAGCCCAAGGTGCCTCAGCCGCGCATACCGGCTCCGGCGCAATGGCCGCTCGCGCGATGGCCGGTCGGGGGGCAAGGCCCCCAGCGGCACCAGAGTTAGCAAGAAAAGAGCGCCAGCAATGGCATAGGCCCACTCGGCCCCAAGTATCCTGACGGCAACGGGCCCCCAGATGGCGCCACCAATGCCTATCGCAGCAAGGTAGCTCACGTTGAAGATGGAATTGGCCGCCAATAACTGCTCCGTGGCCACAAGCGATGGCACGAGCGCTGCTTCCGCTGGGAAGTTGAACTGCCCAATAACTGAAAGCAAAAAGTTCGCGGCCAGCACAACGAGGAGGAGCTGCGTGACCTCTTGGGCACCCATGCCCAAAGGTGCCAAAAGCGCCACAAGCCCGCGCAGCAAGTTTGTCCCGATGAGCAAAGAGCGCCTACTTAGCCTGTCAACCGCAACCCCCCCAAGCAGGCCGAAAATCAACCCCGGCACCACCACAGAAAGCACCGTGAAGGCAGCGTGCAGGCCCGAGCCTGTCGCCTCCACCACCTTGGCCATAGAAGCGAAGGTCACCGAATAACTGGCTACCAGCGCCACGAATTGTTGGGCGACGAGCAAGATGAATGGGCGGTTTCGGAGCAAGACGAGTACCGGCTGTTTCGCAATCGAGGCCGCAAGCTTTCGACAATGCTTCATAAGAGCCCTGCGCGCCCTTTGGCTTAGCCCGCTGGAGCTCACGATGCCGCGCCCTCGTCTGCGAAGTGGCAGCTCACTGGCTGACCTCCTGCGAGTTGTAGCCTGAGCAAGCTACGATATCACGCTTCCCTTGCATCCCCAAGTACTGGTGGCTATACTTTACGCATAGTTGGGGGATCGTCCAGCGGTAGGACAGGCGACTCTGGATCGCCCAACCCAGGTTCGAATCCTGGTCCCCCAGCCTGTGGTAAGGGAAGCCCTAACGAGCTTGCTCAGCTCGCTGCAGTTGGCTGCAGCGAGCTGGGTAGAGGCTTCCCCCGGCGTAGTGGAGGTGGTAGCCAGACAAATCCCGTTAGGCGAAGGATGAACGGTTTTGGCTTTGGCCCGCCGTGGCTGGCAACCCGGTGACCGGACATGGGAACTCATCCTGTCGCCCGGAGCAGTGGCTCCGTCAATGTAGAGCGTAGACTTACTGAGACGAAGGGGGATTTGCATGGCCAGTGTCACTTACGAGCATGTGACCAAGCGCTTTGGCGACGTCGTGGCTGTCAATGATCTGACTATCCACATCGAGGACAAGGAATTTCTGGTTTTCGTCGGCCCGTCAGGGTGCGGCAAGACAACGTCCCTGCGCCTGCTCGCCGGGCTGGAAGAGGCGGATGAGGGCAACATTTACATCGGCGATCGGCTGGTGAACGATGTGCCACCCAAAGACCGCGATATTGCCATGGTCTTCCAGAGCTACGCCCTCTACCCGCACATGACGGTTTACGACAACATGGCATTTGGGCTGAAGCTGCGCAAGGTGCCCAAGGCCGAGATCGACAGGCGTGTCCGGGAGGCAGCTGCGATCCTCGGCATCGAGGATCTGCTGGATCGCAAGCCCAAGCAGCTTTCCGGTGGCCAGCGGCAGCGTGTGGCAGTGGGCCGGGCGATTGTGCGGGACCCGCAGGTGTTCCTCATGGACGAGCCTCTCTCCAACCTGGATGCCAAGCTTCGCGTGCAGACACGTGCGGAGCTCACGCGCCTGCATCAGAGGCTTGAGGCCACGTTCATTTACGTGACTCACGACCAGGTTGAGGCTATGACCATGGGGACGCGCATCGCTGTGCTGCGCGATGGAATCCTGCAGCAGGTAGATACGCCGCAGCGGCTCTACGATTACCCGATCAATACCTTCGTCGCAGGGTTTATCGGCAGCCCAGCGATGAACTTCTTCCCTGCAACCCTTGTGCAGGAAAACGGCGAACTTTATGTCGATGGCGGGACCTTCCGCGTGCAGGTGCCGCCATCGCGCAAAGAGGCCTACCTGCCCTACAGCAACCGCGAGGTCATCTTCGGCATCCGGCCTGAGGACTGTCACTCCGAGCAGTTTGTCCCACCCGGAGTGCGGGAGGCGAGGGTTCGCGCCAAGATCGACGTGGTCGAGCTGATGGGCAGCGAGATTTACCTGTACTGCCTAACGGGCAACAAGCAGTTCATTGCGAGGGTCGACCCGCGCACGCGTGTGGAGCCAGGGGATGAAATGGATATCGTCATGAACATGGACCACATGCACCTGTTCGACCCGCAGACAGAGATGGCCATCCGTTAACGGAAGTTCACAAGCTTGGCGCTGGGGGGATAGGCAGTGCAAATGCCTATCCCCCTATTTGCGCATGCGTTGCCCATGAGGGTGCACGATGGATTACCTTGACCTGATGCGTTCTCTGCACGTGCGCAACGACTCGAAGATCGTGCTGATGGTCCTGGACGGTCTGGGGGGCCTCCCGCTTGAGCCAGGTGGGCCTACAGAGCTGGAGGCAGCTCGCACGCCAAACATGGATTCCCTTGCGCGTCAGTCCATTTGTGGGCTCACTGTGCCTGTCGCGCCAGGGGTCACGCCGGGTAGCGGGCCAGCCCACTTGGCTCTGTTCGGCTATGACCCCATAAAGTACCAGATTGGCCGCGGCGTCTTGGAGGTTCTCGGCATAGACTTCCCACTGCAGCCAAACGACATTGCGGCCAGGGGCAATTTCTGTACCGTCGACACACAAGGCATCATTGTGGATCGGCGTGCTGGCCGCATCTCAAGCGAGAGGGCGAGTGAGCTCTGCCAGCTTCTGCAGGGCATCAGGGTGCCGGGCCTCGAGGTGTTTGTCTTGCCAGTGCGCGAACACCGCTTCGCGCTCGTCTTGCGCGGTGAGGGTCTGGATGAGCACCTTGCCGACACAGACCCACAAGTGGTTGGCCGGCCCCCCCTGGCACTTCGCGCCACAGCTCCTGAAGCTGAGCGCACCGCACAATTGCTCAACGACTGGATATCGCAGGCGCGGCAATTGCTGACACCGCACAGCCCAGCCAACATGTTCCTCTTGCGCGGATTCTCCAGGGATCCGGGCTTGCCGAAGATAGAAGAGATCTACGGCCTGCGGGCCGCTGCCATCGCGACCTACCCCATGTACCGAGGGGTGGCCAAGCTTGTCGGGATGACGCCCATCGCCACAGGCCCCAGGCCAGCGGACGAGATCGAAAGCCTCGAGAAGCATTGGCCAGAGTTCGACTTTTTCTTCATCCACTTCAAGTACACCGACAGCCGCGGCGAGGATGGCGATTTTGCTGCCAAGGTTAAGGTAATTGAAGAAGTAGACCAGGTAATCCCGCGAGTGGTTGCCTTGGGGCCAGATGTGCTGATCGTCACGGGCGACCACAGCACGCCCGCAGCCCTGAAGGCGCATTCTTGGCATCCGGTGCCCTTCATGCTCCATTCACCTTACTGTCGGCCAGATGACGTCTGCG
>JAPWUW010000227.1 GCA_028275325.1 Anaerolineae bacterium
AGCTCTACACTGAGCGGCGACTCCACGCCGAGAACGCCCCAATTGCAAGGCCCAAGCCCGCGCCAAGCGCGAGCGCTACCTTCCAATCCAACAGGGGCCGCCACCCCGCCTCCGCCCTCCAGGTAAGGACAAGAAACGGACGCGACCCCTCGAGGTGAACTCTGGGGGCCACAACCGCTCCGACAAAGGAACCGTCTAAGTGGGCGCTATCCAGAGCAACAGCAATGCCTTCAACCGACTGGCGCGCACTCACAGTAGCAGCGCGGACCGAGCCGAGGCAGCAGCGCTCAAGGTGGGACTCGCCAGCGCTCACGCCGACCAGCACCGAGGATCGCGCCTTGATGACGTCTGCTTCAGCACGGTCGACCAGGCTGCGGTGGGCTTCCACGAGCGCTGCCTTGGCTGCTCCAACGTGCGAGCGCAGGAGCACCGTGCTGTTTGCCTGCAAAGAGGACACAGCAACGTCGTGCATTCCAGCGCTCTCGCGCGACCCCTCCTCAGTAGGTGTCTCACCCGCGGCCCAGAACCGAATGCGCGTGGCCAACTGCCGGGCAAACGAGGAGGCGATGCGGCTCACGGCCATCATCATTGCTGGAGCTGCAGCGGCTGGCCGTAGGTCTCAGTGTAGAACACCTGCCCAAACTCTTTCCTCGGCCGAGCAGGTGGACGTTCTCCTTTGGGCCAGCCAATAGGCGTTAACGCCACCACAGTCGCCTCCTCCGGTATGCCGAGCAACGCCTTCACCTTGGCCTCGTTGAAAGCACCGATCCAGCAAGTGCCGAGCCCAAACGAGCTCGCTGCGATGACCATGTTTTGCATGGCGATGGCAACGTCAACGCGGTACCAGCGTTCGCTCACCTTCGGCAGCCCCACGCCGACAACGATTACCGCCGCATCAGCTAACCAAAACTGACCGTTGCAGGCTTCAGCCAAAGCCCGCCGTCGCTCTGGATCCTGCACAACCACAAAGGCCCAAGGCTGTCGGTTAGCAGCCGAAGGAGCCTGCCGTGCTGCCTCCAGTACCTGCCTGAGCACCGCCGGATCGATCGGCTCAGGGCTGTAAGAGCGCACGCTGCGCCTGCTCAAAAGCACATCCATGACCACTTCGTGTGCAGGTTCGCACATAATAACCCATCCTCCTTGTTGTTTTGGTTGCTAGCTGGGCTCCAAAGGGTCAGCCTATTCCACCCAACACCTGGTAGGCACGTCGGCACGCGTCGAGCACAAACTGCAGGAGATGCAACGTGCTTTGTCCTGGGCTCCGCTTGCGATCGCCTGGACCAACCCTGGTTCCCGTATGAAAGGCCTCGACATGCTGATGACGTCAACCGCGCCGGACTGCACAACCCGGCACATAACCTTGAGAGACCTAATCCCGCCCACAAGCGCAATGGGCAATGCGGTCCGCTGCCTCGCTGCTAAAGCCCAAGGCAGGAAATAAGCCTCTTGCTCTTCCTTGTTGATATTGGACCGAGTGTTGCCAGGGCCAGCACCGCCGCTGATCTCAAGCAAGTCCAGATCCATTGACGAGGCAAGGCCAACAACCTGCAATCCTTCCTCAAGCGTCAGCCCACCAGGGATAAAATCAGCAAGGCCCAGCTTGATCAGCACGGGGTAATCGTTTCCGACCACAGCCCGCACTGCCCTGGCCACCTCCCACAAGAAGCGGGCACGTTTCTCAACCGTCCCTCCCCAGGCGTCCGTACGGCGGTTTGCGTGCGGTGAGAGAAACTGGCTGATGAGATAACCGTGAGCCGCGTGCAACTGAACAGCATCAAATCCAGCGTCTCGTGCCCGGCGTGCTGCCTGTGCATAGGCGTCTATCAATTGCCAGATCTCCCCCTCTGAGAGAGCCCTGGGCACAGGTGAGCCCGGCTCGAGCGGGACAGCTGAAGGGGCCACAAGTTCTGAGCCGGTGAGGTGTGGCGATGCTTGCCGTCCACCGTGGTTGAGCTGCAAGGCAACGGCAGCACCGTGCTCATGAGCCGCGGCAGCCACCGCCGCAAAAGCGGGGATCTGGTCATCTCTCCACAGGCCAGACATGCCCACACTTGCTTTGCCATCCGGGCGAACGAAGGTATGCCCCATTACAACCAGCCCGACGCCACCTGCCGCCAACCTCCGCGCGACCTCAGCCAGCTCTGGCCCGGGAGTTCCGTCCGCCCGACACAGCCGCTCGGCTGTCGCCGAGCGCATAAAACGGTTGCGCAGCCGCAAGCGACCAGCAACCAATGGGCTGAAAAGCAGATCAGTTCCCTGCATCTCACCGCGCTCCCGGACGCACAACCACCTTGAGCTTCTCGAACCTCTCTGGCTGCGTTAGAGCAGCCAGCCCTTCGCCTAAGCCAACAACGTGGCTGATCAGAGGGCGAGCCTGGACGACGCCGCTTGCCAGCAGATCACGCGCATAGTGGAACGTGTAGCGCAGCGCAAAGCTGCCTAGAATCTGCAAATCTTTCCTATAGACCTCAAACGGCGAAAGTGAGATCCGCTCCTGTGGCGGGCACACTCCAAAGACAAGCAGCTTTCCTGCCGGCTTGACGAACTGGAGCGCCCGCTCGACCACCACTGGCACCCCCGTGGCGTCAACCACGATCTGAAAGCCCAGAGGAGCTATCTGCCGGAGCCGCTGTTCCAGGCTTCCATCTGCTAGCACCACCTCAGTTGCACCCAGGGTGCGTGCTCGCTCCAGTCGCTGCGCGATGCGGTCCACGACAACCACTTGGTGCATGCCCGCATGGGCAAGCAGCTGCACGTGTAGCAAGCCTATTGGCCCCGCACCAAAGATCAACGCCTCATCCCCAACCGCGGGTTGCAGGCGGCGTAACCCATAGACGACGCAGGAAAGAGGCTCGATCAGTGCAGCTTCCTCGAAGTTCAAATCCCCAATCGCGTATAGGTTTTCCGCTGGCACCGCAACCTTCTCCGCCAGCGCACCAGCCACGTTAACACCAATGCCGCGCCAATTCAGGCAATGGTTGCTCCGCTCTGTTTGGCAGAAATAGCAACGGTGACAGGAGATGTTCGGGTCGACAGCGACCCGATCCCCCACATGCCAGCCTTCCACACCAGCACCGAGCTCCGTTATAACTCCAGCAAACTCGTGCCCGGGGATGAGGGGGTAGCTGGAAAGGAACTCCCCCTTGTAGATGTGCTCATCGGTCCCACAGAGGCCACATGCTTCCACACTGACGACCACTTCGCCCGGGGCCGGCACCGGATCAGGCAACTCCTGGATAGAGGCCTTGTTGACATCCTCTATGACGATTGCTCTCAAGACTCACCTCCGCAGCTTGCCGTCACCGCGGCAAAGAGTATCACTTCGCAGCTGGAGCGTCAACAGGCACGATTTGTGCATCTTCCGCCTGCCATGGCCTTACCGCTTGCTGGAAGATGTGGCGAGGCCTAGAATGGCAAACAACTAGGCGAGTGAGAGCTTTTCCAAGGTCATGAGCTTCCATTATCTCGTCCTGTCCGTACGGCGGCGCGCGTGGGTTGTTGGCCTCAGCGTGTTGGTTGCTGCTGCGATTGGCCTTTGGTTCACGCTAGTGCAGCCACAGGTCTACGAAGCTGAGGTTACATGTTCGATCCTGAGCACAAACCCGGCTGGCGGGCCAGATGTTGCCATACGCCTGGCCGATGCGCTTGCCCCCACGCTGATCGCCTACATGGGCACTCAGACCTTTGCTGCCCAGGTGATCCTGCGCACAGAACTTAGCATGACTCCAACTGACTTGCTCAGCCGAGTGCGGGTGTGGCACGTCCCCGACACACACCTTGTGAAGGTGCGCGCCGTCTCCAACTACCCGCAACAGGCCGAACGGATTGCGAATGGTGTGGCTGAAACGCTCGTTGCCATCACCGCTGAGCAACTGGCGGGCTCCACTTTGAGCGGCATAAGCCTTGCCGAGCCCTCCGCCCAGGCCGAACAGGTGAGCGAGGAGCTACGGTACTACCAGGAGGTTGCCGCCGAGCTCCGAAGCCGTTTGGCAGAGTTCCGCGCTCAGGCCCCATCGCCCGAAAGGGATGCAGGCATTGCGGCGCTGATCTCGGAGCTGGCACAGCTGCAGGACGTGATCCATGAGCTGCGCCTGACGCTGCAGGGAATGCTCGCGGCCGGTGGGACGATCGCCCCCTACCGGGTCTCGATCTTGGATCCAGCCACCGTGCCGCTTGTGCCCGAACCCCGGCCGTTTGCGCGCAATGTGGCCGTCGCCATCGCGCTTGGCATTGTCGTCGGGTTCGCCATTGCCCTGGTGCCCGAATCCGTCACGCTCACGGTTTCCACTCCGGAAGAGCTGGAAGAGGCAATCCCTCTTTCCACACTGGGTGCGATCGCCCGCATCGGGCCACATGACGGCGACGACGATCCCATAGAGAAGCTGGTCGCGCGCAATTATCCCCGCTCCCCGATAGCCGAGGCGTTTAGAACCCTGCGGACAAACATCCGCTTCTGCCGCCCCGACCTGGCGCAAATAGCCGTCTTGCTCACAAGTGCGCAGCCTGGCGAGGGAAAGACACTTGTTGCCGCGAACCTGGCCGTTGCCTTCGCCCAGGAAGGCCGCAAGACCATTCTGGTTGATGGGGATCTGCGCCGGCCCTCGATGCACCGGTTTTTTGGGCTGCCAAATCGCGTCGGCTTCACGAGCCTTATTCTCGATGAGACGATGGCACTCGAAGCCGCCCTGCAAGATACCGATGTGCCTGGCCTCCAGCTTCTGCCCAGCGGGCCGCTGCCACCGAATCCGCTCGACCTTCTCTCGTC
>JAPWUW010000021.1 GCA_028275325.1 Anaerolineae bacterium
AAATCTGGCAAGGGGGGCTCGCTATATATGGGGCTCTGGCGGGAGGCGTTGTTGGCGCCGCTCTTTACTGCTGGCGCCACAAGCAAGATCTTGTTGCTTGGCTGGACATCATCTTCCCAACCGTGCTGCTCGCGCAAGCCATAGGGAGGTGGGGCAATTACTTCAACCAGGAGGTCTACGGTTATCCCACTGACCTACCTTGGGGCATCTACATACCCCCTGAAAAGAGGCTGCCAGGCCTTGAAGCATACGAACGGTTTCACCCCGTCTTCCTGTACGAATCCATCTGGTGCATCATCGGGTTTTTCGTGCTCATGTGGGTGGCGCGCCGCTACGAAGGCAAGCTCCTCAAAGGGGATATGATAGCCCTGTACTTCCTCTGGTACCCGCTTGGCCGCATCTTCACTGAATCCCTGCGGCCCGATGCGTGGACCGTGGGCGGGATCGCCACCGCTCAGATCATCAGCGCAGCGGCGGTGGCTTGCTCGGCCGCCTTCCTTGCCTACAGGCACCTTGCCCAAAGGGCCACCTCCTAGGACACGGTGTGGCGCTCTGGCTTTGCTTGGGGTTCCTCGCCGGGTGTGCGCTGGGCGTGCGGTCCGCCGCAACTGTCGCCCCGCTCGTGTGGCCCGCTGCGGTCGCTCTGGGCGCTGGCCTTTGGCTTGTTGGTGGCGCGCGCGGGCTCAAGCTCGGCCTTCTCGCTGCTGCGGCCACCGTCGGTTTCTGGCGAGGCGGCCACTTTGCCCCTCGGCCAGATTGTCGCAGCCTTGCAACTCTTGTGGATGGCAGCGAGCGGACGTACGAGTGCCGCATCGCCGAAGATCCCCAAGCAACAGGGCTTTACACCCGCATCCTCTGCAGCCTGGTGCGCGCGGGCCGAGCAGAAGCTCGCGGGGAGCCGATCCTTCTTGTGACGCAGCTCAACGGGGCGCAGCTTGGGGATCGGTTGCGGTTTGAGGCCAAGCTTCAAGCCCCTGGCCCACAAAGGGGCCGCTTCTGCGGCATCGCCTTTCCGAGCGCGCCAGAGCTTGAGCCTGCAACTGGCTTCTTGCTGCCCAGAGCGCTGCTTGCGGTGCGCCGCTCCTGTGTCCGCAACCTGAAACGAGTCGTGCCCCAGCCGGAGGCAGCGTTTATCTCAAGCGTGCTTCTTGGCCAGGACGAGGAGCTGCCCCGGCCAGTGCGCGAGGAACTGCGTCAGGCTGGCCTCCTGCACGTGCTTGTCGTCTCAGGGTTCAACCTCTCGCTTATCGCAGCCGCTGTAGCGGGAACCCTGCGTCCCTGGGTTGGCTGGCGGGGCGTCCTCATCCTGATTGTGCCACTCAGCGCGCTCTACGTGCTGATGACCGGTTCAGAGCCTCCTGTGGTGCGCGCTGCCTTAATGGCTGCGCTCGCGGCCGCAGCTCAGGCTGTGGGCCGGCCCGCACACGGCCCGACCATCTTGGCGCTGGCAGCTGCGTCCATGGTAGCGGCAGATCCACCTCTCGTGCGCAACCTGAGCTTCCAGCTTTCGGCCTGCACGACTGCTGGCTTGCTGGCCACTGCACCCTGGCTGGAGCGCTGCCGGCGCTTGCCGCGGCCCCTGGGAGCGCTGTTTTCCCCCATGCTGGGTAGTCTGGGGGCGCAGGCCGCAGCTTTGCCCGTGCTGACCAACAACTTCGGGCTCTTCCCACTGGCTGGGATCCCTGCGAGCGCGTTCGTCTTGCCAGCGCAAGGCCTGCAGATGCTTGCCGCAGCACTGTCTGCTGCCACGAGCGCCTTTCTGCCCGAGGCGCTTGCCAGGCCGCTCTCGTACCCGGCTTGGGCCGTGGCCCGCTACACGCTGCTTGTGGGGCACGTCGCCGCCTCACTGCCTGCAGCGCAGCTGCCCGTGCCGAAGCTATCCACTGCCACCACGGCAGCGTATATTGGCCTCCTGGCAATCGTGATGGCGCCGCAGCGCTCGCGGCAGCTGCTTCGCGGCCTCGGCAACCTCTTGCGGCGCCTTGCGGGAAGGAACTGGGAACTCTTGCTCGCCTCCATCGGCGCTTGCCTCACCTGGTCCATCGCGCTCCAGCTTCCGGATGGGCTCCTACATGTGGCCTTTCTCGATGTTGGGCAGGGGGATGCTATCCTGATCACAAGCCCGAGTGGCAGGAGATTCCTCATTGATGGCGGCCGCGACCCAGCGCTCCTGGCCGCTCACGTGGGCCGGGCCCTGCCGTACTGGCAGGACACACTGGACGCAGTGATCCTGACTCACTACGACCTTGACCACATGGGGGGATTGCTTGGCCTGGCGACCCGGTACCATGTGGGAACCCTCATCGCGCCGGCAGGCGCACCCCCCACGCCATGGCAGGCCGAGTGGGCCGCCTTCTCCCGGCGTGCAGGGAAAAGCCACGTTGCGGTCGTTGGCGGGCTACTTCACTGCAGCGATGGCGTTTGGGTTGAGTTTCTGCGGCCTTACGATCCCCTGCCGGCCGCTACCAGCTCTTCGGACAATGACCTGAGCATCGTGGCGAGGCTCACATACGGCAAGGCCACCTTCCTTTTCAGCGGCGATGCGCAAGCAGCAGCCGAGGCAGAGCTCCTGAACGCGGGGATGCTTTCACACACGTGGGTGCTAAAGGTCTCGCATCACGGCTCTGCGTCCAGTACGGGAGAGCAGTTCCTGGCTGCCGTCAGGCCTCAACTTGCCATCATCTCAGTGGGGCCAAACAAGTACGGCCACCCAGCAAGCGACGTGCTGGAGCGCCTGGCCAGTGTTGGGGCAACCTGCCTGCGGACAGATTTGCTCGGCACCATTGAGGTTATCACCGATGGCAAGCTCTATGCCCTCAACACTGGCCTTTGAGCGCGGCTACTTCAGCACGTCTTGCGAGACAAAACCTTTCTGGCAGCAGCGGCAATGTGATCCGCTGTCAGCCCGTATCGCTCGAGCAGCGCGTCCGGCGTGCCACTGCAGGCATAGGTGTCGTTAAGGCCCACAAACTCCATGGGCACGGGCCGCCGCTGTGCCACCGCTCTGGCCACCTCGCTGCCGAGGCCACCACTCAGCAGGTGCTCCTCCGCGCACACGATCGCGCCCGTCTCCACAGCCGCCTCCTCGAGAGCTGCAACGTCGAGCGGCTTGACGGTGTGCATATCCAGAACGCGAGCCTCAACTCCCTCCTGCTGCAGCAGGTAGGCTGCCTCGAGAGCTGCAGCCACCATCAGCCCACAGGCGACGATGGTGAGGTCCTTGCCCTCACGAAGCTTGTTGGCCTTGCCGATCGCAAACGCTGCACCCGGCTCGTAGACGATCGGCACTCCCGGGCGGCCAGTGCGCATGTACATCGGCCCCGGTTCCGAAAGCATGAGCCTCGTGAGCGCCCTGGCAGCATGCTCATCTGCAGGCACAATCACCTTGAAGTTCGGGAGGGCACAGGCCAGAGCAATATCCTCAATGCCCATCTGCGAAGGCCCATCCTCGCCGATGCTGATGCCAGCGTGGCTGCCGACCACCTTCACATTCTGGTTGGGGAAAGCCACACACATCCTCAGCTGGTCGAAGGCATTGCACAGCAGGAAACAGGCAAAGCTTGCCACAAGAGCCGTCTTGCCAGAAGCCGCAAGCCCCGCCGCCACGCCGACCATATTGGATTCCGCAATGCCAAGGTTGAAGAACCTGTCCGGGAACTCGCGCGCGAAGTACTCCGTGCGCGTCGAATTGTGGACATCGCCGTCAACCACGACAATGTTTGGATCTTGCCGCCCAACCTCAAGAAGAGCCTCTCCGAAGGCATCTCGCGTTGCTTTGCCGATCTTGAGCCCGATGCGTTTGCCGATGTTCATTGCAGCTCCTCCAGAGCAACCCTTGCTTCCTCTGGGGTCAGTGGCACGCCGTGATAGCGGCTGCGCTTCTCATCCTGCTCGATCACCCGCACCCCTTTGCCCTTGACCGTGTGCGCTACAATGATCGAAGGCTTGCCCTTTGTGGTTTTGGCCTCCTCGTACGCTGCAAAGACTTGGCGCAGATCGTGGCCATCGATCTCGATAACGTGCCAGCCAAAGGCAGACCAGCGCTCGCGCACCGGCTCAATCGGCATCACCCTGGCGACCGGCCCCGTTTGCTGGTACTTGTTGTAGTCAAGGATGGCCGTCAGGTTGTCCAGGGCGTACTTGCTTGCCGCCATGGCTGCTTCCCACACCTGCCCTTCCTCAGATTCTCCATCCCCAATCATCACGTAAGTGCGGTAATCCCGCCCATCGAGCCGAGCGGCCAGGGCATGGCCAATGCCCTGCGAGAGTCCCTGGCCCAAGGACCCAGTGGAAGCCTCCACGCCCGGCACTCGCAGCATGTTCGGGTGCCCCTCCAACGGGCTATCTATATGCCGCAAGGTGTAGAGCAGCTCTTCCGGGAAGTACCCTGCCAGGGCGAGAATGGTGTACAGAGCAGGCGCACCATGTCCCTTGCTCAGGATGAAGCGATCCCTGTCGGGCCAGCGAGGGTTCTTGGGGTCGTGGCGCATGACCCCACCCAGGTAAAGCGGGATGACCAGCTCCACCATGCTCAGCGAAGTGCTGGGGTGGCCGGAACCGGCCTTGGTGGTTATCTCGATGATGATTCGGCGCATCCGCTTGGCGACCTGCTCCAGCGCGGCAATGTCCGTTATTGCTTCCATAGAGCCTCCGTCAAGTGTATGGCTAACCCAGCCCAACGCGCTCCTTAGCGCGCCTGAGCGTCTGCTGCGCAATGGCGTTTGCTTTCTCAGCTCCCCGAGCAAGAATATCCTCAATGTATTGTGGGTCCTTCATGATCTCCCGGTACTTCTCTCTGATGGGGCGCAGGCTCTCGGCCACAAGCTCGGCCAATTCCCTCTTGAGCTCAGCGTATCCTCTACCCGCGAAGTGGCTCTCGATCTCCTCGCGGCTCTGCCCCGAGAGTAGCTCGTAAATCGTGAGCAGATTGTAGAGCCCCTTGCGGCTCTCATCGAACCGGATCTCGCGCAGCGAGTCGGTCACGGCGCGCATGATCTTCTGGCGGATGGCATCTGGCTCGTCCAGAAGATCGATCGTCCCCATGGGGGATTCGCTGCTTTTGCTCATCTTCTTCTCGGGGTTGTCAAGGGACATGATACGCGCACCGGCCCGCTGCACAATGGCCTGCGGCAACTTGAAGGTCTCCCCAAAAAGGTAGTTGAAGCGCTGAGCGATATCCCTTGTGAGCTCGATGTGCTGGATCTGATCCTCGCCAACAGGAACGTAATCCGTATCGTACAAGAGGATGTCTGAAGCCATGAGCACAGGGTAATCGTAAAGGCCCGCACTCACCTGCTCGCGCTGCTCGCCAGCTTTCTCCTTGAACTGCGTCATGCGGTTGAGCCAGCCAAGTGGTGTGATGCAGTTGAAAATCCACGTCATTTCAAAATGGGCTGGCACATGAGATTGCACGAAGATCACCGTGCGCTCTGGGTCCACCCCGCATGCGATGTAAAGGGCAGCGATTTCGCGGGTGAGCGCCCGGAGCCGCTTGGGATCTTGCGGCACGGTGATGGCATGGGCATCCACGACGCAGAAAAAGCACTCATTGCCATCCTGCATGCGCACCCAGTTCCGGATGGCCCCGAGGTAGTTGCCGATGTGCAGGGCGCCAGATGGCTGCACGCCCGAGAAAACGCGCGGTTTGCTCAACTGTGCACCTCCTTGATGTAAGCGTCAGGCCCAGCTGGCTGTGGCCGGCAGCAGAGCACAGCCACAGCCACAGCATGCTCTCGCGAGTGAGAAAGGCTGAGCGCAGTGCAAGTGGCCCCAAGCAAAGCGGCCACGGCCTCAGCACGCCCATGAAGCAGAACGGCAGGCTCTCCATTCTCCAGGTTTAGGATCTCCACCTCTCGCCAGGCGACGGCCCCTATCCCCACGCCGAGAGCCTTGGCTACAGCTTCCTTGGCGGCAAACCTGGCTGCAAGGGATGCAGGCCGGCCCGCACAGCGGCGGAGCTCCTGTTCGGTGAAGATCCGGCGCAGAAACCGATCTCCCCAGCGCTCGATACAGCTTGCCACGCGGCGCACCTCTACGATATCCACGCCCACGCGCACGCAACTCATTGCCACAGGCACAATCATATAGCAGGGTGCAGCCACCTGCTCAAGAAAGCGAGCACTGGCCCAGAGGAATCACTTAGCCTGTGCCGGTCGCGCCCTTTTGCACGGTGGCCGTGCGGAAATCCACCCAAGAGACGCTCTCTCGCCACATGTAGTAAAAGCCAAGCAGGGTGATCGGCAGCCAAAGCGCCGCATGCAGCACAAGAGTGTAGCCGGCAGCAGTGCTCTCAGCCACGCCAAATGTGACAAGCGTCTTTATGCCAGGAGCATCGAAGGTGCCAGCATACCCCGGCGCGGAGGGGATCGTCGTCGCCAGGTTGACAATTGCCGTCATGAGCATAAGCACGAAGAACGAAACGCGGAAAGGAAAGCCGTGCATGAGTATCCAGTACTTTGTCGTTTCCGTCAGCCAGATAACAACCGAGGTGAGAAAGAGCATTGCTACGTCCCTCGGGCTGCACAGCGATCCAAGCCCCTCAATGAAGAGCTCCAAGAGCCGCTCGACGCGCGGCCGCAACCTGCTGGGGATGGCAGGCCGAACGAGGGCGTAAAGAAACTGAATGACGCTCGGCCGCAACGCTGCCACCATGAGCCCAAGCAAGGCGGCGCCAAAGAGCGCGGTAGCAGCCAGGATCGTGTAGTGCAGCCAGCCGGGCAGCACCGCAAACGGCAGGGCAACAAACACGAAAAGCAGCATCACGAGCCCGTCGAAAACGCGCTCCACCACAATGGTCGCAAGAGATGCGGCAATAGAAACCCCAGCATTGCGCCGCAGCACGTAGGCGCGGATGAGCTCTCCAGCCCGAATTGGGTAGACGTTGTTGCCCATGTAGCCAATCACAACCACAGGGAAGAGCTGAGAGGCTCTTATGCGAGCAAGTGGGCGCAGGAGCCACTGCCAGCGCCACGTTCGCGCCCACACAGCGCCGAAATAGACGAGCACTGCTGGGGCCAGGTACCAGTAGCGCGCCTGCCGCAGCTCCTGCCACACGTGCCCGAGCGAGAGCCCGCTCAAAGCCCAAACTAGGAATACAGCACTTATCGCTAGACCCAGGATGCCCTGCCAGCTACGCCTTATCGCCACTTGTCGACTCGCCGCCCTGGAGCTCGACGGGCTTCAGCATGGGCGCAAGGAGCCGCTCCAACGCCATGACGTGGCTGCACAGCCCGTGAGTGCCAAAGTAATGACACTCGCACGCCCACCTCCCGCCCTCGTAACACACGAGGTAGGTGCCATGATTGCCCGCGAAACGAGCCCGTAACTGCTCAATGGTGACCCGCTCCGGCTCTTGCGCGTATTGCCGCGCCTTCTGGATCTTGCCAATCAAACTGGAATCCATCGCTTGCTACCTCCTCGGCCAGCAGGCGCAGGCAGAAGGCGCAGCGTCGGCTGTAAAGGCAAGCGCCCGCCTGCCAAATGTGCTAACGCAGCGGCTGCAGGTTTCATGCCTTGGCTAGGCTCTCCTTCAGAAAGACGATCTCCGGCACCGGCGAGGGATCCGTCGCATAAAGGTAAGCAAGGTAAAGGCTGACATAATCGCCGAGGAGGATCAGGCTGAACATCTGCGCGAGAATCCCCTTCCCCCTCGCCCAGGCCGAGAGCACGGGCACACCGTGCTCGTGCAAGATCTGGGCAGTTATGTCGAAACGAATTGAAACCCGTGGATGGTCGGCGGGCGAGCGCAGCATGACGACGCACATGAGCCCGCCTGCTGCGCGCGGATTCGTGTACCCGAGCACAGCGTTGTGGTTCAGTTCCGGCATTTGCTCGAAGAAGGCCCAGCCCTTGCTATTCTCGTTGAACTGCCCCTTCCATCGCCTAGCGACCTCAGCGAAAGGCCCGGCGCCGTAGACAACGGGCACGCGGCCATGGAGAGCATGCGCCAGCTGCTTGGCTTCATTCTCGCCGGCCGGGACTTCCGGCCGCAGCCCCTCCTGCAGGGCAGTCATGGTGGAGAAGGCTTCGTCCACCTCGGCTTCCACAAGCTGCAACAGGCCAGCCGCCCTGAGTATGCCGGCCAGGCACATGAACGAGTACCCAAGCGCTGCCCTCGGCGCGGACCGATAGCTAAATTGCACAACGGGGATCCCGGCATCGTGGGCGCGCTCCACCAGGCGCCCACCTGTGCCCACTGCCACGCACCGTGCGCCGCGGGCGATGGCCTCGTCCATGGCCGAAAGCGTTTCTTCCGTCTCCCCCGAATAGGACGAAGCGATGACAAGGCTGCGCGGGCCAACAAAGGCAGGGACCTGATATTCCCTGCAGACGAGTATCGGCACGCTCGTGCGCTGCTCGCAGAGCGCCCGCACCAAATCACCGCCGATAGCGGATCCACCCATGCCCAGCACAATCACGTTTTCTGGGCTAAGGTACTCCTTTGGCAAAGTCAACCCCGCAATGAGCTGCCACGCGTCCTTTAGCTGGCTGGGGAGCTCAGCCACGCGCTCGTGCATGCCAGAGGGGTCAAGCGCACCGAGGTCCAAGTTGTCGAGCTCTATCAATTTCCTTCCTCCGCATTGGCCTGTGCAGAGCCTTCGTCGGCATGGCCTACGAGCATAGCGTACACGGCGGCCCTGCGCCAGCCGGAGGCAGCCGCCACCTCGGCAGCTACGCGGCTCGCCGGCTCGCCGCGCTGCAACAGCTGCTGCGCCAGCGCACGGACCTTCTCCTGCGGCCAAGGCTCCTCTGCGCGGCCTTCGACCACAATGGTGACTTCGCCTCGCACAATGCCAGAGAAGCGCTGCTCCGCTTCGCTCAGTGTGCCCCGCCAGATCTCCTCGTGCACCTTCGTGAGCTCCCTTGCTATAGCGCAGCGCCGGTCCCCAAAAACGGCCCGCATCTGCGCAACGGTCTGCGCCAACCGGTGTGGCGATTCGTAAAAAACGAGGGTATGCCCGAGCGTTGCCAGCTCCTCCAGCCGCTTGCGCCTGAGGGCTGCGCTCCGCGGGAGGAAGCCAACGAACGTGAAGCAATCCGTCGGCAAGCCGGAGGCCACAAGCGCTGCGATGGCTGCAGTTGGGCCCGGGATGGGGCGCACTGTGTGGCCCGCGGCTATGGCCTGCCGCACCAGCTGATAGCCTGGGTCAGAAAGGGCCGGCATCCCGCTGGTGCTCACAAGCGCCAGGTCCCCCCTTTCCAGCACGCCCAAAAGCTCCTGCACACGCGCGGCCGAGCTTCGTTCATGATAAGAAGTGAGCGGCGTCTGGATCTTGTAATGGGCGAGGAGCTTGCTCGTAACCGTCGGGTTCTCAGAGGCGATCAGCTGCACCTGACCGAGGACCTCGAGCGCGCGCAGGGTGATGTCGGCAAGGTTCCCAATTGGCGTGCCGACAAGGTAGAGAACCCCCAATCACCCCTCCAGGCGAGAGGCGATTTCCCGTACTGCTGCCGCAAGGCGCGGCACAGCATGGTAGGCAGAGCGGCCCTGCATATCAGCCTCGATGATGGCTTCATCCCAGGGAATCGCCCCAAGGAGCGGCAGCTCGTCCAGGTGGCCCTGCAGAAACTCCAGGTCCTGGTCGTTGCGGATCTTATTGGCAACAGCGTAGATGCTCCGCACGCCGAGATCAGCAGCGAGCGCACGAATGGTCATTGCCGTCTGAATGCTGCGCAGGCCCGGCTCGAGGACCACGATGAAGGCATCCACTGCGCTTGCCGTGCCGCGGCCAAGGTGCTCTATGCCCGCCTCCATGTCGAGGATGACAACCTCCTCTCGCTGAAGCGTGAGGTGAGCGAGCAACGCGCGCAAGAGGGCGCTCTCAGGGCAAACGCACCCACCACCACCAGCACTCACGGTCCCCATCCGCAGGAGCCGCACGCCCCCATGCTCCACCGCAAAGCGCTCCGGTATGTCCTGCACACGCGGGTTGAGGCGAAAGAAAGTGGCGCGCTCCCCTGGCCGGGCACCTGTGCGCTCCTCGATAAGGTCTGCCATCTCGGCGATCGGCCGCACCTGCCCCGCAAGCTCCGGCGGGAAGCCCAGGGCAGCTGCCAAGTTGCCATCCGGGTCGGCGTCGATGGCATAGACGCGCAGGCCCTTCTCAGCGTAGACATAGGCAAGCGCGGCGGCAAAGGTGCTCTTGCCGACCCCTCCTTTGCCGCTTACAGCGTATTTGTTCCTGGTCATCACACCCCTCTCATGCCCATACTACCATGCCGGGCGCGCAACTGTCTAGAGCACCGGCATGGGCCGGGCTGTGGGCGTTGGCAGCGGGATGATGGTGCTTTCCAGAGGCACTGGGCCTTCCGGCGCATTGCGGTAGAGCACGAGCTCAGCGCTATCGGGCTCGCCCTGCGGCCACTCGCTCCCCACACCTATCGAATATGCGTCGAGGAGCACCTGGCCCGGCTGCCAGCGCGAGGGCACAAGCACACCCCAGAGCGGTGGATGGTCGCTCTGCAACAACGCGCCATTGCTGTGCAGCCTCTGCCCAGAACGCATGAGCCGCAGCGAGGCCACGAAATCCTGTTTGGGCGGCCGGTCCACAACCCATGCCAGCCGGACGAGCAGCCGCTGTCCACCACACGGCGCGGGGTAAGCACGCAACTCAGCAGAAAGCGCGCGCACAGAGCCGAAGCTCAACAATGCGCCGCCTTGCGGCCGTGTAGCCGGCTCTCCCCCGCAGCGCAGGAAAAGCTCCTCACCCGCCATCTCTATACCGTGCCCCAATAGGCCAGGCGGTAGGAGCGGAAACGCCTGCCGCGAGAACGCGCACACGCTCTCATCAGCAAGCGATGGAGGGACGGGCACAAGCTGCAGCCCAAGCCCAAAGGCGTTGCGCAGGTACTCTAGCGACAGTTGCTCATCGTACGTCACAGCAACCCTCAGGTTGCCGCCAACAAGGCTCTCAGAGTCCAAGAGGAGCGCAAGGCCAGGGCACAGAGCGTCATCATCGGGGCGATCCCGCTGGTCGACACGTGGCAGATTGAGAGATGCTCGCTCCACCACCGCAATCAGGACCAAAAACACGGGCAAACTCCGCCAGGGTTGCCGCAGGCGGTTGGAAGCAACATGCACAAGCCTAGCACCGGATAGCACAAGCAACGGATATGCCGGCATGACCACCTGGTACCAGTTGCCGTAGCGGTCGACGTAAGAGAAGAGCAGGTACAGGAGCAGCGTGCCGCCAAGGAAGATGCCCTGGTGCCGCGGGAAGAACCACAGGCCAACCAGGCCAGCAAAGAGAACCGGCCAGCCAAGCTCGGCTGGCACAAGGTGCAAGTAGCGCAAATCCAGCGGGAGCAGCTGCAGGGTCATCTCTTCCCGGCCCTGCCTCGTGCTCAGGAAATCCAGAAACCAGGCCAGCGCGTTTGGCCAGACCCCTTCTCCGCGCCATTCCGGGTGCTGCGCACCCCGCACATACACGAAACCATAAGAAAGAAGCGGCAGGCAGAAAAGGCCTGCCATGTGCAGGACCTGGCTTCTCCTCCAGGGAGAAAGGGGCCGCCGGGAGAGCACAAAGTACACAAGGGGTGGGGTGACGAGGAGTGTGGTGACGAGGTTTGCAGCGCACGTCCCGAGCACCAGCGCGAGGAGATAGATGTACCTGGCCCGTCCCGTCTCTTCCCAGCGCAGGGCCAGGGCCACGACGAGCAGAGTCTGGAAGACGGCCGATGCATACTGCTCTGTGGAGACGGCGTAATACCAGAAGAAATACGTCACGCCGTAGAAAGCACTGGCGCTCAGGGAAAGGGCAACCGATCCTTCAGTGAAGCGCAGCAGAAGCCAGTACAGGCAGCCGAGAGCGGCGAGCGCCCAAAGGGTGGAGTAAAGCGAAAGTATCTCAATTGGGGACAGCAGCGAGCCCAAGAGCGCCCTCCCGAGCCGGAACCAGAGCCATCCCCCCATCGTGTACAGCGGGTAGCCAGGTGCATTGCTTGGGCGTGCCTGCAGCTGCGCGTAGTGATGGGTAATGAGGTCCCCGCCCTTGAGCTCATCGAGGCGCAGGCCGTTATCCAGCGTGCACACGTAGAGCACCAGAGCCGCGGCAAGCAGCGCTGCCCCTGCTAGAGCCGCCATCTGTTGTTGCGAGATAGCCCGCCTCACGGCACCGCTCAGGTGCAGGCAGGGGCGTCACCGAGAGCTGCAAGCGGCAGCGCCGGCAGGCGCCTGGGCTCCCTATCCCCGGGGTACGCGCAGAGGTAGTGAGCCCGCTCTCTGGAGGTCGAGCAGAGTGCGTGCTCGCCGCTCTCGCTCAGCGCGTAGATGTTGAGATGGAGGGGCACGCCCAGCTTGAGCCGCCTGGCCTCCTGCATCACCTGCCAGAGCGCCTCGTCGAGGCGCTGGCCAGTGCTCAGGCGCAGGACCACGCTGCGCGCCGCACCGATGCGAATTGCCGCCTCCCCAATCCCGGTGCAGGCTGCCGCGCCATAGCGGTCATCCGCGTAGTTGCCAGCGCCTATAAGGGGCGAATCCCCCACCCGGCCAGGGTACTTGAACGCCCAGCCACTCGTGGTCACGCCTGTGCAAATGTGCCCGCCGGCATCCACAGCGATGGCACAAGCAGTGCCACCCGGCCGAAACCCCAACAAGGCTTGAACGCGCCTGTAGAGCGGCTCGTTCTCGGCCACAGTTCCGCTCACGGCGCGCAATCTCATCTCGAGCTCTTCCCTGCCGCGCTCAGTCAAGAGCTCCGCCCTCTCCGCACCAATCTCCTGCGCAAAGAGAAACGCTCCCTGCCCCACAAGAAGAACATGCGGCAAAAGTTCCATCACGCGCCGCGCAACGCTGATGGGGTGCAAAAACCCCTGCAATGCCGCCACGGCGCCAGCGGCGAGGTTCCTGCCATCCATGATGCTCGCATCGAGCTCCACCTGGCCCAAGATGTTCGGCAGGCCGCCGAGCCCCACGCTTCCATCCCCAGCCTGTTCCTCGACGACGCGCAGCGTCTGCTCGACGGCATCCACTGCAGAACCTCCGCACTCAAGAACACGCAGCCCGGCCATCAACCCGCACTCTGTGTTTGGGGAGCCAATTATGAGCACCCTCTCGCCTCCATCCAGCTGCCAGAATGAGCCCCAGGCTCTACAGCCCCTGCATTTTGGCGGCTCATGTGGCCAGAGGCAACTGCTCACGGTTGCACACCCCCAGGCAGCACCCTATAATCTTGCTTGAGCAGGAGAGGTAGCGTAGCTGGCCGAACGCGCGCGATTGGAAATCGCGTAAGGAGCCATGAAGCTCCTTCGCGGGTTCGAATCCCGCCCTCTCCGCCTGGGTTTGTAGGCTGAGATTGCAAGGACGTCAGGCCGGCAGAAAAACAGCGGGCCCGCGTTGCGCGGGCCCGCTGTGCGCATTCCAAACCTAGTACTCAGGTGGAGGAGTGACCGGCTTCTTCTCCTCTTCGGGGATATCGGTCACCAGCGCCTCGGTCGTGAGGATCATCGCCGCAATGGAGGCCGCATTCTGCACAGCAGTGCGCGTGACCTTGACCGGGTCGATGATGCCAGCCTCGATCATGTCCACGTACTGCTCGCTAATGACCTCAAAGCCGATGTTCCGGTTGCGACGGGTCCGCTGCAGCCGCCGGACATTGTCGATCACCACTGCACCATCGTGCCCAGCGTTCACCGCGAGCTGCCGCAGAGGCTCCTCGAGCGCGCGCCTCACGATTTCGATGCCGGTCTGAACATCACCCTCCTCATGGAGCTTGTCCAGAGCCGGGATCGCGTTGAGGAGCGCAACACCACCGCCCGGCACGATGCCCTCCTCAACAGCTGCGCGCGTCGCGGAAAGGGCATCCTCCACGCGGTGCTTCTTCTCCTTCAGCTCGACCTCTGTGGCCGCACCGACGCGGATGATCGCCACACCACCAGCCAGCTTAGCCAACCGCTCCTGGAGCTTCTCCCGGTCATAGTCGGAGGTGGTGGTCTCTATCTCCTTGCGGATCTGCTCCATGCGGCCCTTGATCTCCTTCTCGTCGCCGCGGCCCTCAATGATGGTGGTGTTGTCCTTGTCGGCGACAACACGCCGCGCACGGCCCAGGTCAGCAAGAGTCACGTTCTCGAACTTACGACCCGTCTGCTCGGAGATCACAGTGCCGCCAGTGAGGATGGCGATATCCTGCAGCATCGCCTTGCGACGGTCGCCAAAGCCGGGAGCCTTCACCGCCAGAGCGTTGAACATGCCGCGCAGCTTGTTGAGCACAAGCGTCGCCAGCGCCTCGCCCTCGATGTCATCGGCAATGACGACGATGTCGCGCTTGCCAGCCTGGACCAACCGCTCCAGAATGGGCACAATATCGTTCGCCGCGGACATCTTCTTGTCCGTGATCAGGATGTAGGGCTCCTCTATCACAGCCTCCATGGTCTCGGGGTTGGTGATGAAGTATGGCGAGATGTACCCGCGGTCGAACTGCATGCCCTCCACGTACTCCGTCTCAAACTCCAACCCGCGGGATTCCTCAACGGTGATGACGCCGTCCTTGCCAACTTTGTCCATGACCTCAGCAATGAGGTTGCCAATTTCCTGATCCGCTGCCGAAATGGCCGCCACATTGGCAATCTCCTGCCGGTCCTTGACCTCCACGGCCATAGCCCTCAGGGCCTCAACAACCGCGTCAGTCGCCTTCTCGATCCCGCGCTTGAGCAGCATCGGGTTCGCCCCTGCCGCCACGTTCTTCAGCCCCTCATCGACGATTTTCTGCGCAAGCACTATGGCAGTGGTCGTCCCGTCCCCGGCCACGTCGTTGGTCTTAGTGGCAGCTTCCTTCAAGAGCTGGGCACCCATGTTCTCATACGGGTCCGCAAGCTCAATGTCCTTGGCGACGGTAACGCCATCATGTGTCACCGTGGGCGCCCCGTACTTCTTGTCCAAGGCCACATTGCGGCCCTTGGGCCCAAGCGTCGTCTTCACAGCCTCAGCCATCTTGTCCACACCGGCCTTCAGATGCCGACGTGCCTCTTCGCGGAAAGCTAACTGCTTTGGCATACCTTAACCCTCCTTCACCACTTTAGTGTTGTCATTTATTCGGTCATAATAGCCAGGATGTCGCTCTCTTTGAGGACCAGAAGCTCTTTGTCGCCAACCTTGACCTCAGTGCCGGCATACTTGGCGAACAGGACCTTGTCTCCCTCCTTCACCTCAAGGGGAATCCGCTTGCCATCTTCACCAAGCCTGCCGGGCCCGACCGCCAAAACCAACCCCCTGCTGGGACGCTCCTGGGCTGTGTCTGGCAGGTACACGCCTGTGGGAGTCTTCTGCTCCTCTTCCAGAGGCTCCACGACTACTCTGTCCGCCAAAGGCCTGAGACTGACCGCCATCTGAAACCTCCAACTATCGGTGTCGCTTAGCACTCCATAACCATGAGTGCTAAGCCAGGCATAACTATACTCAGCTTCGGCCAGGAGTGCAAATCGGCTGGTCTCGGCTGTACGGCAGCTACGGCTGCCTAAAGGCGTTTAGACGCCCTTACTGCTGCCGCTCGCCTGCGGAGGGTGTTCTTCACGAAAACCTGCGGACGCACCCGCCCTCGTTGCACACTCAGCGCCCAGCAGCTGTGGCAAGTGCCCTCAAGTTTGTAGTATAGCAGCCCTATTCGTGCAAATCTGCCCTATTTCGGCGAACAAAGCTCAAGCCCCTGCTTGGCCGCCGGAGAGGAAGGGTTGGCCTTCAGCGCGGCTCGCAGGTAGGGGAGTGCTTCCTCGCACTGCTCAGTGTAGGCAAGGGCCAGCCCAAGCTGGGATAGGACAGTATCGTCGCTGCGGCCGAGCTCAAGTGCCCTATGCAGGTGAGGGATTGCCTGCTCAAACTCCAGGTAGGCATAGTAAGCAGCACCAAGGTAAGCTTGCGCGCGCGCATCCTCTGGGGCAAGGCTTACGGCTTTCTCGAGGGTCTGGATCGCTTCCTCCGGGCTCCCTAGGGCGAGGTAAGTCTTGCCCAGGGAGAGAAGGGCGAGCACACTCTCTGGATCTTTCTCCACCGCGAGCTCGAAGTAGCTCCTCGCCTCGCCTAGCCTTTGCATCGCCAGGTAGGTGTAGCCAGCACTGAGATAAGGTAGGTAGAGGTTGGGCTCGAGCTCTATCGCCCGCTCGTACTCCTCAAGGGCCTCGCGGTAACGGCCCAGCCGTTCCAGGCTGTAACCGCGGCTGCGGTGCACAAGAGCATCATCTGGCTCAAGGGAGAGTGCCCGGTCGGCCGCGGCAATCGCCGCAGCCAGCTCCCCGCGGTCGGCGTGCACCTCCGCAAGCACCGCGAACGCGTAGGCGCTGCGCGGCGCCAGGGTCGTCGCCTTCTTGGCATTGAGGAGGGCCTCATCCAGCTCACCAGCCCAATCCAAAGCGTGGGCGAGGAGCGCGAGAGCCTCTGCGTCATCCCCTTTGAGCTCTAGTGCTCGCTTCGCTAGGTCAACCGCCTCCTGTGTCCGCTCGCGCAGCACGAAGTACCTGCCGCAGACAAGCAGAGCCTCGCGGTTCTGGGGCGCAAGCGCCAACGCCTGCGAACATGCCCGCAGCGCCTCGCTGAGGCGGCCTGCGCGGTAGTGCAACTGCGCCTCCTCCAGGTAGGATGCAGCCGAGCGCGTGGGCGTTGGGGTCGGAGGAAGGACCTGGAACCACGGCAAGCGCTGCAGACCAGCGAGGGCAAGCAAGAGCGCAGAAAGCGCATACAGCAGCAGGGTACGACGCCGAACTGGCCGCCTTCTTACTGGTTTGGGCCGCAGGTACACGAGCCCTCACCCTCTCGCCGCAAGGCGAAGGCCTTCGGCAGAAGCTGACCCAGAGTTGTAGTTTCCTCGACCACGCCCGCTCGCGCCACGAAAATCCAGCAATCAGGGCCTGCGAATTCCGAGAGCACCTGGAGGCAAGCGCCACACGGGTGGGCCAGTTTCTGAGCGCTCACAGCCAGCGCATCAATGCGCCGCTCGCCGAGGGAGGCGGCCAAGCAAATGGCCACTCGCTCTGCGCAGATTGTAAGCCCGTAGGAAGCGTTTTCCACGTTGCAGCCAGCATATATGAGGCCATGACTCGTGCGCACAGCCGCTCCGACGGCAAAGCCCGAGTAAGGGGCGTACGCCCTCAAACGGGCTGCCTCTGCCGCCAGGGCAAGCTCAGCACCTATCCGGGGAACCGAACTACCACAGGTTGAGGCGAGCTGCAGTACCATGCAGCCATTGTATACCGCACGGGCGGCGCCACAAAAAACAAGAAGGCCAACAGAGGCTTTCTTGTTGCCAATGGCCCATAGGGGAATCGAACCCCTGTTTCCGCCTTGAGAGGGCGGCGTCCTGGGCCGCTAGACGAATGGGCCAGCAGCAACATGCTAGCAAACCAGCCATTCCCAGGCAAATCACTAGCACCAGCGCAGCTCGCCAAGCCCCACGGAGCCAGTTACAATGCGGCTGCATTTGGCGTTGCAGCCACAGGGAGGATAGCGACAGTATGTCCTGCGAGTGGAGAATCGAGAGGGACACCCTTGGTGAGGTGCGCGTTCCAGCATGGGCCTACTACGGCGCGCAGACGCAGCGGGCGCTGGAGAACTTCCCGGTGAGTGGCCTGCGTCAGCATCGCTCCTTCATCAAGGCCACCGCTTGGGTGAAACTTGCGGCCGCCCGGGTCAACTGCCGCCTGGGCCTGCTTGAGGGTGAGCTTGCTTGCGCCATTGAGCGGGCAGCGCAAGAGGTGGTGGAAGGGAAATGGGATGCTCATTTTGTCGTCGACCCATTTCAGGCGGGGGCAGGCACCTCCCACAATATGAATGCCAACGAGGTAATAGCCAACAGAGCGAACGAGCTCCTCGGTATGCCGCTTGGCACATACCGCCCCATCCACCCTAACGACCACGTGAACATGGCCCAATCCACAAACGACGTGATCCCTACTGCGATGCGTCTGGCAGCGTTGGACATGCACCCTGCCTTGCTGGCAGCAGTGGAGGAATGCGAGGAGGCTTTTCGCCTGAAGGGGCTTGCGTTCGGCAAAGTCCTGAAGGCCGGCCGCACGCACCTGCAGGATGCCGTGCCGCTCACCCTTGGGCAAGAGTTTGGTGCTTATGCCGAGGCCCTTGGGCGTGAGGCAGATCGGCTAAGGGATGCCAGCGATGCGCTGGCCAGGCTTGGCATCGGCGGCACTGCCGTGGGGACAGGGCTCAACGCACACCCCCGCTACCATGCCGAGATGATCGGAGAGCTGGAAGCGCTCACCGGCATGCGGC